>DASTIQ010000082.1 GCA_035717485.1 Thermoanaerobaculia bacterium
TCCGGGAATTTCATCTACGCGGTCGAGACCGATCCGTCCGGTGGAGACGGCCGTTTCGTCGTCATCGACAAGAACGTGGCGCCGACGGTGACGATCCAGACGAACCCGGTGACCGACACGCTCGTTCCTCCGAAAACGCCCGTCGTGGCGGCGAAGGTCCGGACGACGACGCTCGTCCCGGTGACCTTCGCGAGCGCGGACGACTCTCCCGACAGCTCGATCGTCACGGCCACTCCGAAGCCGGGCATCACGCGATTCACGCTCCCGAGCGGAAACCTCCTGCCGACGAGCACGTCGTACTCGATCCTTCCCGTCGGGGGAAAGATCGTCTCCGGCGTGCGAGGCGCGCTCGTCGAGTTCACGCTGCTTCCCCCGGGCAATCCGACGGACCTCGTCGTCCCGCTGGCGATCAGCTCGAAGAGCGGCGCCATCAGGACGGATTTCACCCTGTACGACGGTACCGCGCCCACCGGGGCCGTGATCGCGTCGTTCTTCTCGACCCCCGTCCCCCCGCCCCCTTCGAAGGCCTACGCCGTCGGCCCCTCGACGACGCTCACGGTGCCCGACGCCCTCGGGGCCTCGCAGCTGAACGCCGGCGATGCGTTCGGCACGGTCCTCTTCACCCCGACGCTCGTGGACGCCCCGAACACGCAGGCGATGACGCGCACCTATGCGATCCGAAGCGACGGGGGCACGTACGGCTTCTCGGTCACGGCCAGGCACTCCGGCTCGGGACTCGCGCCGGGCTCGGCCGAAACCGTCTTCCTGCAGACGGAATCCGGGGAGATCTCGATCCTCGGCATCTATTCGCCGACGGGCGCCAACGGCACGGCGACGCTCCACGGTCCCGACGGAACCGTCCGCGGAACCTTTCCCTTCTTCCTCCCGGCGAACAACCGGCAGGAGAGCAATCCCGCGTTCGCGGCCTTCGGCGTGGACGCGGAGAACGGCGACTACGTCACGTTCGACGTCCAGGCCGGGAACGTGTTCCCCTACGCGGTTCTCTTCCAGCAGACCGGCGACGCGGCCTACGTGCCGCCGGTCGTCGCCCAGCCGGATTTCGTCTTTCCCATCGCCGGCTCGGGCTCGTCGGCCGGGGGAACGCTCGTGAGCGAGCTCGAGTTCGCCAACCCGTCCGCTTCCGAGACCGCGAACGTCACGCTCGATTTCTTTCCGGCGTCTTCGGCCTCGCCCTCGGTGACGCCGTTGTCGGTGCCTCCCGGAGCGACGGCCGTCCTCCGCTACGAGGACCCGGCGCTCGGATTCGGCTCCGTCGTCGTCAAGAGCTCCGTTCCGATCGACGGGATGGCGCGATTCGCCAAACGAACCCCCGCCGGGGACTTCGCCTCCGCCGCGCGCCCGGTCTATTCGTTCACCACGACGGGGCGATTCCTGGTCTCGTCGGACAACCGGCTCCATCGAACGCTCTTCCTCTTCAATCGCGGAACGGCCGGCACGGTCGTCTTCACGTTCCGGGACGTGCACGGGGCGATCGGCAAGCTGCAGGTCCCCGTCGGCGATCACCGGCTCCTCGTCCTGGGGAACGTCGGCGCGCTCGTCGGGTCGGCGGGCGGCCGGATCGAGTACGCGGGATCGGCGGGGGCGGCGTTCTACGGTTGGCTGTCGGCGACCGACAACGTGACCGGCGATTCGGACCAGCAGGAGGCGCTGCCTCTCACGCCCTGACGGGAGTCACGGGTCGAAGAGTCGAAAGTCGCGAGTCACAAGCGAGGGGAGCCCCGAGTCAGATTCCCGACGAGCGACCCGCTGCTGGCGACTCGCGACTGAATCAGTCGCCGACCGTCCCCACGAACACCGTCGTCTCGTACTCCATGACGACGGCACCGTTCTCCGCCGTCTCCCGGAACAGTCTTCCGAGCTCCTCGACCATCGGCGCGTGGCGCGGATCGCCGGGGGGCGGCGTGTAGGACGAGGAGAGCACCCGCGCGCGCAGCCCGTCCTCGTCGAACCGCTGCGCGTTCGGGAGCGCGAACCGCCGCCACGGACCGGGACGGAAGAACGACTCGAAGACGTCCGGGCCGAGATTCTTGTGGTCGACCGCGCCGTAGTCGGTCCCGTGGCGGCGCAGGAGCGATTCGTATCCTTCCAGGAACGCGCTGCCGGAGGTTTTGCGGTCGTTCCACACCAGGACCACGGTTCGCGGCGGGCGCAGGATGCGCGCGAACTCGGTGCGCGCGGCTTCGCGATCGAACCAGTGAAACGCCTGGCCGGCGGCGACGAGATCGACGCTCTCCGCGGGGAGCGTCGTCGCCTCCGCGCTCCCGGCGACGCTGCGAAAGAGGGGACGGCCCGCGAGCGCCTCTTCCGCGGCCGCCCGCATCTTCGCGTTGGGCTCGATCGCGAACACCTCGTGGCCGGCGTCGAGGAACAGCCGCGTCAGGATCCCCGTTCCCGAGCCGACGTCGGCGACCGAATGCGCGGGAAGGAGTCCCGCCTCGCGCCGCAGCAGCGGGATCAGCCCATCCGGGTATCCCGGGCGGGAGCGCACATAGGCGTCGACGCGTCCCGAGAAGCGTGCCCGCGGATCGGGGCGGCCGGAATCGCTCATCCGGCGCCTTCGGACGACGCCGCGACGAGATCGTCGAGCAGCGACGACGCGCCGATCCGGAACCGGTCCGCGCCGGCTCCGTCCGGACCCCGGACCCGCCTCGCGAGGTCGAGATAGGCGAAGGCGTCCGCCCGCCGCCTTATCCCGCCGGACGCCTTGACCCCGACGCGCCGCCGCAGGCGCTCCTCCGCGTCGCGCGCGGTCTCGAGGAGAATGCGGATCGTCTCCGGCGTGGCGCCCGCGGGAATCGTCCCCGTCGAGGACTTGACGAAGTCGGCGCCGGCCGCGATCGCGATCCCGGCGGCCCGCCGGACGTCGTCCGCGGACCCGAGCTCTCCCGTTTCGAGGATCACCTTCAGCGTGGCGCCGGCGCAGGCTTCCCGGATGGCGGCGATCTCGTCGGCGACGCGGCGCTCGTCCCCGCGGCGGAACGCCCCGCGATCGATCGGCGCGTCGATCTCGTCCGCGCCTTCGCCCCGCGCGCGCCGGACTTCCTCGAGCTTTTCGGGAAGCGGCGCGCGGCCGGAGGGGAAGTCGCCCGCGACGGAGGCGAGGCGGACGGCCGACCCGTCGAGCGCCCGCCGCGCGGCGTGGACGAATCGCGGGAGGATGCAGACGGCGGCCGCCGAAGGAGCGCCCGGCGCCGGGGCCGCCGCGCGGCGGCAGAGCGCGGCGACGGATTCCTCTGTGTCTTCCCCGCGGAGCGACGTGAGGTCCAGGACCGCGATCGCGGCGAAGGCGCGCGCGGGGAGGGAGTCCGCCGCCCGGGTCGTCCCGGTCATCGCCGCGGAGCTTACTCCGCCGCCGCGTTCGCGCGGCCGAGCGGATAGCTCCCGAGCTCCCGGTGAACGGCGCCCGAGGGGGTGAGAGAGCTCGCGTAGAGCGAGAACGACGGGACGCTCCACGGCGCGGTCGAGAACGCCTCACGCCGGGCGATCCATTCGCGGACGGCCGATCCCCGGGTTCCGTCGAGCCGCGCGAGCGTCAGATGCGGCGAGAACCGTTTTTCGTCCGGAGCGACGGCGCCGTCGAGCCGCCGTTCGACCGCGTCGTGCAGCTCTTCGAGCGGCGCCGCGGGGGAGAGCGCGATCCAGAGCACTCTCGGGGACCGGAAGGAGGGGAAGACGCCGAATCCCCGGGCGGTGAGCTCGAAGGGCTCGAAGCTCACGGCCCGCAGGCGTTCGGCGATTCCGGCGACGGCCTCGACCGGGACCGAACCGAGGAATCGGAGCGTCACGTGGAGCTGGCCGGGACGCGTCCACTTCGCGCCGGCGAGGTCGCGGCAGATCGGCGCGAGCGACTCCCGGACCGGTTCGGGCGGGTCGATCGCGACGAAGAGTCGCGCGGCGGCGGCGTTCATCCGCGCCCGCGAGGGGGCGCCCCGCGGCGGGCACGCGGGGGAGCCCCGCGGCGGGGACGCGGGGGAGCCCCGCGCGGCGGACGCGGGGGAATTCCGCGCGGGGGAGGCGACGGCTTCGCGCGGGCCGCGGGCGGAGAAGCGGGGCGAGGCGGGCGCGCCGGGGAGGCGCCGCCGGGCGGCCCGTAGACCACGCGCGCGAGAAAAAGCCCGGACGGAGGAGCGGTCCAGCGCGCCGGCTCGCGGGAAGGGCGGGCGAGCAGCGCCGCGATCGAGTCGGGAGCGAGATTCCCCCGGCCGACCTCGACGAGCGTTCCGGTCATGCGGCGGATCATCTTCCAGAGGAAATGCGAGGCGGACACGCGGAGCAGGATCTTCGAGCCGCTCTCGTCGACCTCGCACCGTTCGACGCGCACGCGCGTGGACGTCTGCCCGGCGGGGTTCTCGCAGAACGAGGAGAAGTCGTGGTCGCCGGCGAAGAGCGCCGCGGCCCGGCGCATCGCCTCGACGTCGAGCGCGTCCCGGACCCACCAGACGAAGGGTTTCTCGAACGCGGTCCGCACCCGGGAGATGCGGTACTCGTATTCCCTCGAGATCGCGTCGTGGCGCGCGTGGAAGGACGGATCCACCTCTTCGGCGGAAAGGACGTTGACGTCGGAAGGAAGGGCGTCGTTGACGCCGTACTGGATCTCGAGACCGGCCAGCCGCTTCTCCGCGCGAAAATTGGCGACCTGCGCGAGCGCGTGCACGCCGGCATCGGTTCGTCCCGCGCCGGTCATCCGGATCGGCTCGCCGAACAGGGCGGAAGCGGCGCGCTCGAGAACGGCCGCGACCGTGCGATCGGTGTTCTTCTGCGTCTGCCAGCCGCGGTAGCGCGTTCCGTCGTACTCGACCGTCAGCTTGTAGTTCGGCATCCTCTTCACCCTATCCCGAAATTCCCGGCGCGTGAATTGCAGGCCGATCCGCGGGATGATCCAGGAGTGACAGTGAGAACGAGCTTGACGGCGGGCTCCGGATCTCGTCGATCGGGCGACCCTCCGCGATCCGAGCTCCGCGAGCGTCGCGAACCCGACGGCACATGGACACCCTGACCCACGGCCTCGCCGGGGCCCTTCTCGGGCGCGCCGGTTCCGGCGAGGAGTCCGCCCGCGCGGTCGTCGCGACGGCCGCGATC
>DASTIQ010000083.1 GCA_035717485.1 Thermoanaerobaculia bacterium
TTCTGCTCGGCCGAGAGGAACTTCGATCCGAGCCAGCGGAAGATGTAGTCGACGAGCGACTTCGCGATCGGGATCTCCTTGTTCTTCGTGTATCCCGACGGCTCGAAGCGCATGTGCGAGAACTTGTCGACGAGCGCCTCGAGCGGCACCCCGTACTGGAGCGTCAACGAGATCGCCGTCGCGAACGAATCCATCAGCCCGGAAACCGTCGATCCCTCCTTCGACATCGTCAGGAAGATCTCGCCCGGCTGCCCGTCCTCGTAGAGGCCGACCGTGATGTACCCCTCGTGGCCCGCGACGTTGAACTTGTGCGTGATCGCGGCTCGCTCGTCGGGGAGCTTGCGGCGGAACGGCCGCGCCTCGAGACCGACGGCCTTGCCGACGTATTCGAGCGTGGAGCGGGCCTCGGGGTTCTTCGAGTCGCTCCGGGACGCCGCCGTGTTCAGCGGCTGGGTCCGCTTGCAGCCGTCCCGGTAGATCGCGATCGCCTTCAGCCCCATCTTCCAGCCCTGGACGTAGGTGTCGGCGATGTCGTCCGGCGAGACGTCGGTCGGCATGTTGACGGTCTTCGAGATCGCTCCCGAGAGGAACGGCTGCGCCGCCGCCATCATCCGGACGTGCCCCATGTAGTGGATCGAGCGGGTGCCGTTCAAGGCCTTGAAGGAGCAGTCGAAGATCGGAAGATGCTCCGGCTTGAATCCCGGCGCGCCCTCGATCGTTCCCTGCTCGTCGACGTAGGAGACGATCCGGTTGACGTCCTCTTCCCCGTAGCCGAGGCGCTTCAACGCCAACGGCACCGTCTGGTTGACGATCTTGATCGTCCCGCCGCCGACAAGCTTCTTGTACTTCACGAGGGCGAGATCGGGTTCGATCCCGGTCGTGTCGCAGTCCATCATGAAGCCGATCGTCCCGGTCGGGGCGAGCACCGTCACCTGGCCGTTCTTGTAACCGAACTGCGAGCCCGACTCGAGCGCCATGTCCCACACCGCCTGCGCCCAGTTGTGGAGTTCCGTCGGAACGCCGACCTTCGGAATCTGGTACGACGCGTCCCGGTGCATGGAGATCACGCCGAGGAACGCGTCGCGGTTCGGCGCGTAGGTCGCGAAGGTCCCCATCTCCGCGGCGATCTTCGACGACTGCAGGTACGCCTCGCCGCACATGAGCGACGTGATCGCGGCGGCGTACGCGCGCCCCTCGTCGGAGTCGTACGGGAGGCCGGAGGCCATCAGGAGCGCGCCGAGGTTCGCGTAGCCGAGTCCGAGCGGACGCATCGCGTAGGAGTTCTTCGCGATCGCGTCGGTCGGATAGGACGCGTTGTCGACCATGATCTCCTGCGCCGTGATCGTGACGTCGACGGCGTGCTTGAACCGGTCCACGTCGAACGTGCCGTCCTCGCGCTCGAACTTCATGAGGTTCAACGACGCGAGGTTGCAGGCGGAGTCGTCGACGAACATGTATTCGCTGCAGGGATTCGAGGCGTTGATCCGGTGCGTCGCCTTCACCGGGTTCCAGTCGTTGATCGTCGTGTCGTACTGCATCCCGGGGTCGCCGCAGATCCACGCGGCGTCGGCGATCTTCTTCATGAGGTCGCGCGCGCGGAACGACTCGAACGGACGGCCGGTCAGGACTTCCTTCGTCCAGTACTCGCCGTCGTTTTCGACGGCCTTCATGAACTCGTCGTTGACGCGAACCGAGTGGTTCGCGTTCTGGTAGAAGATCGAGGAATACGCCTCGCCGTTGAAAGAGCCGTCGTAGCCGGCGTCGATCAGGGCCCAGGCCTTTTTCTCCTCGGTCGCCTTGGAAAGGATGAACTCCTCGATGTCGGGATGATCGATGTTCAGGATCACCATCTTCGCGGCGCGCCGGGTCTTTCCGCCCGACTTGATCGCGCCCGCGAACGAGTCGAACCCCTTCATGAACGAGAGCGGCCCGGAAGCGGTCCCGCCGGAGGAGAGTCCCTCGCGCGAGCCGCGGAGCGTCGAGAGGTTGGAGCCCGTCCCGGAGCCGTACTTGAAGAGCATCCCTTCGGTCTTCGCGAGCGTGAGAATCGAGGCCATGGAGTCCTCGACGGAGTTGATGAAGCATGCCGAGCACTGCGGCTTCGCCTCGACGCCGCAGTTGAACCAGACGGGGGAATTGAACGACATGACCTGGTTGACGAGGAGAGCCGTCAGCTCGTCGTGGAACGCGTCCCGGTCCGCGGCCGTCCGGAAATAGCCCCCTTCGTGCCCCCAGCGCGTGATCGTGTCCGCCACGCGCGAGATGAGCTGGCGAACCGACGTCTCGCGCTCGGGAGTGCCGATCTTCCCGTGGAAATACTTCTGGACGACGATGTTCGTCGCGGTCTGCGACCACGACCTGGGCACCTCGACGTTCTTCTGCTCGAAGATCGTCTCACCCTTTTCGGACGTGATCGCGGCGGTTCGGAGCTCCCATTCGAGCGCCTCGAATGGAGGAACCGACGGGTCGGAATAGACCCTCGAGAAGGTCAGCCCTCGAAGACCCGGCGGCGTGGACTCCCGCGCGTCCACATCCGCGAGAAGCTCTTTCCGGATCTCCTCGTCGCTACGGCTCATGGTTTCGTCTCCTCCTCGTTTCGACGGCCGTTCCGGGAATCGCATGGCGAAGTCCGGCTCGGTTGTGGCTCTCGGTTGGCCGTTCGCTTTGAATTGAAGGTAAACCTCCCAATCGGACTTGTCAAGAAAAAGGTACAAGATATTGGGGGGCTCCCCGCCTCCTGCCGTACAGGTAGAGCTTTTCCCTAACCGGGCTCCCGATCCTTCCTTGACCCCCCGGCCCCCGGCTGGCATAATCGGACGACCCGAAGAGCCCGGCTCTTCGGCCGGAAGGAGTTCCCCGATGTCTTCTGAAAT
This sequence comes from Thermoanaerobaculia bacterium, assembly GCA_035717485.1. Lineage (NCBI taxonomy): Bacteria > Pseudomonadati > Acidobacteriota > Thermoanaerobaculia > Thermoanaerobaculia bacterium. Next base: position 2,874 of record DASTIQ010000083.1, read on the forward strand.
GTCCAGTCCCTTGACCCCCATGACGCCTCCGCAGGCGGCGGATGCTCCCCTGCTGACGCTGACGGAGAAGGCGATCGAGAAGGTCAAGTATTTCGCCTCGCAGATGCCCGAATCCGCGGGGAAGCCGCTCCGCGTGTTCGTCCAGGGCGGCGGCTGCTCCGGGTTCCAGTACGGCTTCACGTTCGACGAGAAGCACGAGAACGACGCCGAGTTCGCGCAGGGCGACGTCCACGTGGTCGTCGATCCGCAGAGCGCGATGTATCTCAAGGGAGCCAGCGTCGACTACCTCGAGGACTTCCGGGGCGCGGGTTTTTCGGTCAACAACCCGAATGCCTCGGGCGGCTGCGGCTGCGGCAAGTCCTTCAACGCGTAAAGAGCGGCGTCAGCCGTTCGATGAAAGACCCCACTCGTGTGGGGTCTTTTTCGTTCAGCCGGCGATTTCGCGGCGGAGGCGGGGGCGGGTCCTGTCACGGCGCGCTCCGATGGATCCGCCCGGCGCAGGCTGCGGAAAGGGTTACAGGACGGGGTGCGCGACGGGCGGCTTCCACGGAGCGCCCCGCGCCACCCGCCCCGACGAGAGCCTCCGAAATCGCGGCAGCAACTCATGCGAGGGTGTCGGGATGCGAGCGCCGCATTGCGGCGCAACAGCTCTTTTTCGTTCAGCCGGCGATTTCAGAAAAAGGACGTTCGGCGCGGGTCCTGTCGCGGCACCGCCCGACGGCGACCGCTCGGCGCTCGCGGAGGACAGGGTTACGGAATCCGTGCGCGGCGAGCGGCTCGCCGCAGGCTCATGCCGCGCCACCCGCGCGATTCCGGCCCCGAAATCGCGGCAGCAACTCATGCGAGGTTGTCGGGACGAATGCGCCGGCACCCGGCGCAACATTCGATGCCTCGCCGCGCCGGCCTACAGGTGCGTGAGCCTTCCCCCGTCGACGAGAATCGACGCGCCCTGCACGAACTCGGCCCCCGGCGACGCGAGGAACGCGATCACCGCGGCGAGATCCTCGGGCTTTCCGACGTCGGCCCTCTGGATCTTCTCGAGTCCGGATTTCACGTTCGGGTTGTTCCACAACATGGGCGTGTCGACCGCGCCGGGAAGGATCGCGTTGACGCGCAGTCCCTTCGGCTTGCCCTCGAGCGCCGCGGAACGCGTGAGCGAGAGGAGGGCCGCCTTGGCCGCGGCGTACGGAGCCACTCCGGGGGTCGTCTCGCGGGCATGAACGCTCGAGACGTTCACGATCGCACCGCCCCTGGCCATTCGCGCGAAGGCCTGCTTCGTGAAATAGAAGGCGCCCATGAGATCGACCCGCCAGACCTTCAGCCAGTCGTCGGTCGTGAGCTCGTCGAGAGGCTTGAAGACCATCAGCCCGGCGTTGTTGACGAGGACGTCCCACCGGCCGAAACGATCGAGCGCGTCGGCGACCGTGCGGTCGACCTGGTGCTCCGCGCTCACGTCGCAGGCGCTGCCGAACGCGTCGGGCGCGCCCTCCTCTTTCACTCCGGCCGCGGCCCTCTCCGCCCCGCCGCGGTCGAGATCGGCGACGACGACCCTCGCTCCCTCGCGGCCGAACCGTTTCGCGACCGCGAGCCCGATTCCGCTCGCCGCCCCGGTCACGATCGCCACCCTTCCGGAAAATCGAGCCGCCGAATCGCCGTTGCCGTTCATTGCGCGTTGGCGGGCGCGTCGGTGCTCCGGCTCCCTTTCTCCTCCGTTCTCCTCGGCGGCGGGATGAAGGCCATTCGCCCCTCCTCGTGCTGCCGAGGCGGGATCAGCGGAACCTGGAGACAGACGCTCTGGGTCGGCAGCACGCTCCCCCATTCGGAGATCAGCCGCTTGTAGGCGCGCCCCACCGGGCGGATGTTCCGGTCGAGGTCGTAGAGACCGAGCGGATTCACCGTCCCGCGATCCTCGCGGAGGGCGACGTCCCAGTCGACCTGGTCGGTCAGCGAATACCACGTGAACCCCACGATCGGGACGCCGTCGTTCCGGACGCGGAGCACGTTGGCCCACTCCTTCCAGAGCCAGGACACGGACTCTTCGCCCGACGGTCCCTGGTGCAGGTTCGTCTCGGTGTGCATCACCGGGAGCTTGTACCGGGCGTAGTACTGCCTCGTGATCTCGCTGTAGCCGAAGACCTCGCCGGCCGGCCGCGTCGTGCCGTCGCGCCCGACGAGGTGCTCGTTGGTGATGTAGTAGTCGTTGCCCATGATGCAGTGGTGCTTGAGCGAATTGCCGAGGAAGAAGTGGTACTCGTCCCGTGTCAATCCGTGGTCGGCGAGGAACTCGTACATCTCGGAATTGACGCGGCGCCCGTAGTTCAGGTCCAGGGACAGGAACCGCTCGGCGTTGAGGATCTCCGCCGGCCGGATCGATCCCGGGCTGTCCGCGTGGAAGTATTCGGAGGACTCGCTCTGGATGAAGATCGCGTCCGGACGGATCTTCAGGATCGCGTCCATCGCCATCACGTTCGCCTTCACGATGTGCTTGAGCGCGGTGACGAAGCTGCGGTCGTCGCTCTTCTGTTCGTTCCACCAGCCGTAGCGCGCCGAGAAGAGCGCGCAGATGTACATCTCGTTGACCGGCGTGTAGAGCTGGATCCAGGGGTACCGGCGCGCGAAGGCCGCCGCGTATCCGGCGAAGAGCTTCGGGAAATCGGGATTCTGGAAATCGCCGATCCAGTCCGGCACCCCGAAATGGCAGAGGTCCGCGATCGGCGTCACGTCCCGCTCCCGGAGGTCCGCGAGCGTCGCGTCCGCGAATTCCCAGTCGAACCGGTCGGCGCCGAGGAACGTGCGGTACAGCGCCGTTCCGTATCGCAGGAAGGAGATCCCGAGGGACTGCACGAGATCGAAGTCGGTCTTCCAGTTCCGGTAGAAGCCGCACTTCTCCATCTCGTCGACCCGCTTCTTCCCGTGTTCGATCGTGGGCGAGCTGTTCTCGATTCCGGTGGCGAACAGAAAGACGGACTTCACACGGCGAAAAAGTGCAAGAAGAAAGCCAGAAACGTCGCGAGTCGCGAGTTCCGAGTCGAAAGTGGGAGGAGCGAGCGGGCAACTCCCGCCTGGCTCAGGATGACAGGGCGCGCCTCATCGGGAAACCCGGGAATTCGGTGTCGCTCGCCGGGAACGGAGCGCCGTCAGACGTAGCGGACGGCGGGCTCGGGCAGCCCGGCCGGCGGCCGAGGCGTACCGACGAGCGGGCGTCGGGCGGGCGGCCGGACGCATCGGCCCCGTCTGGCGCGTACCGGCGCGCCGCTTACCCTTCCCACTTCCAGTCGCGGATTTCCGGAAGATCCTCTCCTCTCTCCGCGATGTGCGCCCGGTGCTCGATCAGCCGATCGCGGATCTCCTGCTTGATGTAACCGGCCGAGGAGGCGAGCTTCTTGACCCGGTCGACGACGTCGCCCGCGAGATGGAATCGATCGAGGTCGTTCTTGACGACCATGTCGAAAGGCGTCGTCGTCGTCCCTTCCTCCTTGTAGCCCCGGACGTGGAGGTTCGCGTGGTTGCGGCGGCGGTAAGCGAGCCGGTGAATGAGCCAGGGATAGCCGTGGTACGCGAAGATGATCGGCTTGTCGGTCGTGAAGATCGCGTCGAACTGCGCCGCGGGAAGGCCGTGCGGATGCTCTTCTCTCGGCTGCAGCGTCATGAGATCGACGACGTTGACGACGCGGATCTTGAGGTCCGGCGCGCGCTGCCGCAGGAAGTCGACCGCGGCGAGCGTCTCGAGCGTCGGCACGTCGCCCGCGCACGCCATCACGACGTCGGGCTCGCTCCCGCGATCGTTGGACGCCCATTCCCAGATGCCGATCCCCTCCGTGCAGTGGCGCACCGCTTCTTCCATGGAAAGCCACTGCGGCCCGGGCTGCTTCCCGGCGACGATCACGTTGACGAAATTCCGGGTCCGGAGGCAGTGATCGGCGACCGAGAGGAGCGTGTTCGCGTCGGGCGGGAGATACACGCGGATCACGTCCGCCTTCTTGTTGACGACGTGGTCGATGAAGCCGGGATCCTGATGCGAGAAGCCGTTGTGGTCCTGCCGCCAGACGTGCGAGGTGAGCAGGTAGTTCAACGAGGCGATGGGCCGGCGCCAGGGGACCCGGCGCGACGTCTTCAGCCATTTCGCGTGCTGGTTGAACATCGCGTCCACGATGTGGATGAACGCTTCGTAGCACGAGAAGATCCCGTGGCGGCCCGTGAGAAGGTAACCCTCGAGCCACCCTTGACAGAGATGCTCGGAAAGGACCTCCATGACGCGGCCGTCCGGAGAGAGATGGTCGTCGCCGGGAATCGTCTCCGCCATCCAGCGTCGATCGGTCGCCTCGAAGACGGGATTCAGCCGGTTCGACGCCGTCTCGTCGGGGCCCATCATCCGGAAGTTCTTCGGGTTCGCGCGGATCACGTCGCGGAGATATTCCCCGAGGACGCGCGTCGCCTCCGCCTGGTCGCGGCCGGGCCGGTCGACCTCGACCGCGTAGGCGCGGAAGTCGGGCAGTCGAAGGTCCTTCAGCAGCTTCCCGCCGTTGGCGTACGGCGTCGCGCCCATCCGCCGGCTTCCGAGCGGCGCGAGCTCCGCCAGCTCGGGCTGGAGCTTTCCCGCCGAATCGAAGAGTTCCGCCGGCTCGTAGCTCCGCATCCACTGCTCGAGCATCCGGAGGTGAGCGGGGTTTCCGGCGACGTCTGAGAGCGGCACCTGGTGCGACCGCCAGCTTCCTTCCATCTTCTTCCCGTCGACTTCCTTCGGGCCGGTCCATCCTTTCGGCGTCACGAGCACGATCATCGGCCATCGCGGGCGGCCGGAAGTGCGGCCGGCGCGCGCATCCACCTGGATCGCCTGGATCTCCGCGACGACCGCGTCGAGCGTCGCCGCCATCTTCTGGTGCATGTCGAGGGGATCGGATCCCTCGACGAAATACGGCGTGTGTCCGTAGCCGAGGAGGAGCTCCTCGAGCTCGCCGCGGCTGATCCGCGCGAGCACCGCCGGATTCGCGATCTTGTAGCCGTTGAGATGGAGGATCGGGAGCACCGCCCCGTCGGTGACCGGGTTCAGGAACTTGTTCGAGTGCCAGGAAGCCGCGAGCGGACCGGTCTCCGCCTCGCCGTCGCCGATCACGCACGCAACGAGGAGATCCGGATTGTCGAACGCTGCGCCGTAGGCGTGCGCGAGCGCGTAGCCGAGCTCTCCTCCCTCGTGGATCGAACCCGGAGTCTCGGGCGCGACGTGGCTCGGTATTCCGCCTGGGAAGGAGAACTGCTTGAAGAGCTTCTTCATCCCTTCGGCGTCGGGCGTGATCGACGGATAGACCTCGCTGTACGTTCCCTCGAGATAGGTGTTGGCGACGAGCGCGGGGCCGCCGTGGCCGGGACCCGCGATGTAGACGACGTCGAGGTCGTGCTGCTTGATCAGGCGGTTCAGGTGGGCGTAGATGAAGTTCAGCCCCGGAGTCGTGCCCCAGTGGCCGAGGAGACGCGGCTTGACGTCCGCGGACGTGAGCGGCCGCCGCAACAGCGGGTTGTCGAGGAGATAGATCTGCCCGACGGAGAGGTAGTTGGCCGCCCGCCAGTACGCGTTGACCCGGCGGAGATGGTCGTCGTCGAGCGGCCCCGGCATCGCGAAGATCAATTGTTCTTTTTCCGACATGGAAGGCCCCCCGACGATTCTCCCGCCGGGGGTCGGCAGTTTCAATAGTCGGGGACCTTCGGGAAACCTCGCGGGAGCGGCGGGCGATCGCTCAGGGCGCCGGAGCGGCTTTCCGAAGAAGGGGATACGGGTCGATCGGCGTCCCCTCCCACCAGCGCTTCTCGGGACCGAGCCGGGAAATCGCGAAATGCAGGTGCGGTGTCTGCGGCGGCGCGTTCCCCGACGTTCCGACGTACCCGATCGTGTCTCCGGCGCGCACGCGCTGCCCTTCCCCGAGACCGTCGGCATAGCGCTCGAGATGGGCGTAGTAGAAGCAGAGCGTTTCGGTCGGATCGAATTCGTAGACCGTGATCCCGCCCGGAACGCTGTGGAAGAGCTTTCGGATCGTGCCGTCGGCGACGGCCCGGACCGGCGTGCCGCGCGGCGCGAGGATGTCGATCGCCTCGTGGCGGTGTCCCGAGTGCATCTCGTCGAAGCTGTCGCGCAGATCGGCGGGAGAAAGCCCCGAGATCGGCATCGCGAGCTCCGGCGACCCGAACGTCGGCACGCGCTCCGGCTCGGCGAACGGCGGCGCGGCCTGCGGCGCGACTAACGGCGACGCGGCCTGCGGCGCGTCGGGGGCCGACGCGGATGACGGCGGGCCCGCCGGACGACGGCGATGGCGCGGCACCC
>DASTIQ010000084.1 GCA_035717485.1 Thermoanaerobaculia bacterium
GCCGAAGACCGCCGCCCGCCGGAAAGCCGGCGCCGCCTAACCTTCCCCTTTTCGCGTCGGAGTTCCCGCGGCCGCGCGGCCGCGGATCGGGGAGAAAACCCCGGCAAGCCGGAGCGTCCGTCCCGTGGTCCGCTTCTTGCAATTTTTTCCATCCGCAAATGCGTGATCCGATCGACTCCGACGAGACGCCCCGGTATGGCGCATAACGTCGCCCCCGGCGGAGCTCCCCGGTGCCGGCGACCGCGCCAAAGGAAGCTCGACCAGATCAAGCGGTCGATGGTGCGCCGGACGTTTCCCGCCCTGGGGAAACTCTCGGTCGGGCTCGCGTCGCGGTGGGCGGAGCGGCTCTTCCGGACCCCGCCCCGGTCGGCCCGGCTCGTGGCGGAGTCGCGGGCGCTCGAGCGGGGCGAGCGGATCTCCTTTTCCGATCGCGGACGCCGGATCGCCGCCTGGAGGTGGGGTTCGGCCGAGCGCACGATCCTCCTCGTCCACGGCTGGGGAGGGCATGCGGGACGCCTCTCGAAATTCGTCGACCCGCTCCTCGACGCGGGCTTCTCCGTGGTCGCGATCGACGCCCCGGCCCACGGCGAGTCCGGGGGGCGGCAGACGGGACTCCCGGACATCGCCCGCTGCATCGTCGCCGCCGAGGAGAGCGCGGGGCCGTTCGCCGGCGCGATCGCGCACTCGGCGGGCGCCGCCGCCTGCGTCCTCGCGATCCGCGGGGGACTCGCTCTCCGGCGGGCGGTGCTGCTCGCCCCGACGACCAATCCCGAGGAATTCTCCTGGCGGTTCGCTCGCGCGCTCCGGATCCCTCCGGACGTCCGCGAGAAGATGAAGGAGCGTCTGGCGGCGCAGCACGGGTGGCAGTGGCCCGACCTCCGCCTCGTCGCATGCGTGCCGGATCGCCCGCTCCCGCTCCTCATCTTTCACGACGAACGCGATCACGCGGTTCCTCTCCGCGACGGGGAAATGATCGTGCGCGTCTGGAGAGGCGCGACGATCGTGCGGACCCGCGGCCTCGGCCATCACAAGATCCTGAGGGATCCCGCGGTCATCGCGAGCTCGGTCGCGTTCCTCGCCGCGGAGGACCGGCTGGCGTCGCTTCCCGCCGGCGCGTGACGTCGTCGTCGCCCGGAGCCATCCGGAGGGGCATTCCACCGTTCGCGGGATTCGCGTGCTCCGGGAAACGCCGGTGCGCCCGCGGCTCGGATCTTGCAGCCTCGAATTCCGGGACGATGTCGTCCCACCATCGGGCGTGGAGCCCGGAAAGGAGCGACATGAAGGAAAAAAATCGAGACGAGAGATCTCGCACCAGCGGAGGAAGCAACAGCGGCAGCCCGAACCGTTCCGGCGAAGCGAGCCGGACCGGGGAATCGAGCCGTTCGGGCCGCAGCGAGCAGTCGACATCGGGCCGCGAGTCCTCTTCGGGCTCGCCGGATCAGGGCTCATCGAGCTCGAAGAAGAAATAGCGGCGACGACAGGGCGGGCCTTCGGGCCCGCCCTTCATCCATCGAAGGAAGGAAGGAAGGAGACCCCGATGAGAACCGAAGACCGGACCCGACGAAGCGTCAGCGAAGAACCCGGCGGCCCCGACCTGACCGGGAAGGAAAAGCAGGACTACGTGGAGCAGGTCGAGGAGTTCGAAGGCCCGGACCGCCGCGAAAAGCGAGGCTCCGACGAGGAGACGGCCCGGGAGCCGGGCGTCGCGCGCTCCTGAGCCCCGGCGTCCCTTTCGAGCCCTCCTAGCCCGCCGCCGAGTGGAGGCTCTCGTGCCTTCGCTCGATCGCGTGCCGGAGCGTTTCCCTCCGGTCCGTCGTGAGTTTCCCCTCGAGATCTCCCAGCACGTCGCGTTCCTCTTCCCGGATGTGCTGCTCGACGTTCTCCCGCAACACGGCGAACACGACGTCGAACCGGCGGTTACCCACCCCGAGGCCCTGGAGCTCGGCGAGGAGGCGCTCGACGATCCGGTGGCTCTCGCCGGCCGCGCTCTCGATCCCGGCCTCCCGCGCGGCGGGGTAGAGCACCTCTTCCTCGAGTCGCTGGTGCGCCTCGATCTCGCCGCGGATCTCGTCGAACAGCATTCGTTTGTCCCGGTGGCTTCGCGGTCCGAGCTCCTCGAAACGGTCGATGAGCGCGCGCACCCGGTCGTGATCCGCGCGGAGAATGGCGAACGGCGTCATGGGGAGCGGGGGACTCCTTCTATCGGCGAAGGGACGCGACCTCGCGGTCGAATCCGGGCAGGATGGCCCGGATGAAGGCGTTCTCGATCGCCTTGCCGATGATCTGCCAGACGCTCTCCCGGGGATTGTCGATCCGCCCCGACAGATCCACGACCGTCGCGACGTCCTTCTTCTTCCTGTTCTCGAGGATCTTCGAAACGCCCGAGACGACCGCTTCGTAGACCTTCTTGCCGAGCGATTTCTTCTCGCCCGGCGCGCCGATCTTCAGGTCGGCGAAGAGCGGCTTCATGTAGCCGGTGAGCGCGCCTTTCCGGACGTGGAGCTCGCTGTAGAACGAGAAGTCCCCCTTCGCGACGTCGAACTTGCCGTAGGCGCGCAGGATGTCGTTCATGGCGGTCATGTCGGTGTGCTCGATCGCCGCGATGAGGTCGAAGTCGGGACCCGCATCCTCGGGGCGGAACGCGGCGGTCGCGTGCGATGCGCCGCTTCCCATGAACCGGCCGGTCAGCGTCGCTTTCGCCGGCCCCTGGCTGAAGTGGTTGGACAGGTTCGACACGTCGACGTTCGTGTTCGAGAGGAACGCGCGGTACGGCGGATTGTGGGCCTTGTTCACGAGGCCGATCTCTCCGTCGCGGATCCGGAGCTTCTGCATCCGGAGCAGCACCGCGGGTTTGTTCGTGACGTTCGACGCCGCCTTCTCGACGGCGGCTTTCTTCGAGTGCTCGTTGCCCGCCGTCGCGGTCGAGTGCACGACGTCGAGCTTCAGCCCCTGGAGGAGCAGATCGTGGACGTCGACGAGCTCCGTCTTCGGGGCATATTCGATCTCGCCGGAGGAGGAGAGCGTTCCTCCCTTGACGACGATGTTCGAGCGCTCGACGATGGGGCGGAAGCGGTCGATCGGAACGTCCCGGATGTCGTACGTGGTGTGGACCCCCGGGAACGGCTCCGAGAGGAAGTCCGCGTGGCCGTCGAGGACCGCACGTCCGCGGTCGAAGATCACCGCCTCCGCGTGGAAGGGGGAGGGGTACACGTGCGCCCGGGAATGGATGTTCCGAATGTTCTCCGCCCGCGCGTTCAGGTGCGCGATGTGAAGCGGACGGCCCGGATCCTCGTCGACGTAGACCACGTCGGCGTCGTTGATACGGAGAAGGTTGATCTTGAGCGGGTAGATCGCTTCGACCGCCTGCTGCCATCCCTCCTCCCGCGCGGGCAACGGGCCCTTCACCTCCGCCCGGAGCTGGGGAAGGTCGACGTGGATGCGGGGCTGGTCGAGCCGGAAGTCCGCGACGACGTGCCCGGTCAGAAGCTCGCGCCATTCGACGCTGGCGTGCAGGGTGGGGATCGTCAGCACGGGGGTCTCCGGGTGCGCGTTCTGACGCACGGTGAGCCCGTGGAGGGTCACCGACATCCCGACCAGCTGGAAATGAAGCCCGGGCAGCCGGACGGAATATCCCTTCAGGCTCTCGTTCATCTTCGCTTCCATGTGGCGGCGCATCGGGGCGTCGACGAAGAACGACGCGACGACCAGGACGATCAGGAGAACGAGGATCGCCGCGAGCACCCACCGGACCGCCCGGGGGACCGCGAGCAGCGCGGTTCGGAGCCCCGATTTCCGGGCTCTTGAACGGGACGGCGGCGGCGCCTCGGGGCGCGCTCGGCTCATGCGGGAAAACGGGCGCAAGGCCCGTGCCACCGCAGTTCCGGAAAGATGGCGCGATTCGTGCGATGGACGGCCTGCGAATGGCCGTTTTCTCCGACGGAAAGGCGCGGGACCCGGAGGCCCGGGGACGGCTGGATGTCAGCGTCTCTTGGGGCACGATCTTCAAGCTGCTCGCGGCGGCCCTGCTCGTCTGGGCGGTGCTCCGCCTGGCGGGGCCGTTCCTCCTGTTCCTCATCTCGCTGCTCCTCGCGGTGACGCTCAATCCCCTCGCGGCGAGGCTCGAGAAGCGCGGCCTCTCGCACGGCGTCGCGGTCGGACTGCTCGCCGCCGCCATGGTCGCGGCGATCGCGCTGTTCGCGTGGCTCGTGATCCCGCCGCTGACGGATCAGGTGCTGCTGCTCCAGAACGACCTCGCGACGCGCCGCGCCGCGATCCAGAAGCGCCTCACCGGGATCCATCCTCTCGTCGCGACGATCGTGATGCAGATCCTCGAGCTGCCGCGTTCGCCCGAGGTCGCCGCGTCGCTCAAGCGCCCGCTTGCCTGGGGGCGGGTCGCCGTGGTGACCGGCACGGCGACCATCCTCGTTCTCGTTCTGACGCTGTACCTGGTCCTGGACGGGCGCCGCTTCTACGCGTGGCTCCTCGCGTACGTGCCGCGCCGATTCCGCCGGCGCATGGCGGTGACGGTTTCCGAGGTCTCGGAGGTGGTCATCGCCTACGTGCAGGGGCAGCTCTTCACGTCGATCGTGTACGGTCTCTACGCGTTCGCGGCCCTCACGATCTTCCGGGTGCCGGCGGCGGTTCCCCTCGCGATCCTGGCGGCGTTCTGCGACGTGATTCCGGTCCTCGGAGTGGTGGTCTCGACCGTGCCGGCGGTGCTCCTCGCGCTCACGGTGTCTCCGATCGCCGCCGCGGCGGTCCTCGCCCTGTATATCCTCTACCACGTGATCGAGAACTACGTCCTGATCCCGAGGGTGTACGGCAAGCGCCTGCGTCTCTCGGGGCTCGCCGTCCTGATCGCCCTCGTCGTCGGAGGGACGCTGCAGGGGATCCTCGGAGCGGTGCTCATCCTTCCGCTCGTCGCGGCGTATCCGATCGTCGAGCGGATCTGGCTGCACGAGTACCTGAGCGACGAGGTCTTGACCGACCACTCGGCGCTCCAGGAAGCGGCGGAGAACGGCTCGGATGCGGCCGTCGACCGCGTGCTCCGCGGCCAGGAGCTTCCGGACCCGGAGGCGCGGTGAAGCCGGCGGCCCGCCGCGTCAAGGAGCCCCTCCCGCCGATGCTCGCGACCCTCGTCGACGCGCCGTTCCGCCGCGCGGGGTGGGTCAACGAGGAGAAATACGACGGCTACCGTGCGCTCGCGTACAAGCGGGGCGCGCGGGTGAGGATCTATTCGCGGAACGCGATCGACCGCACGGCGGATTTCGCCGAGATCGCCGCCGCGCTCGCGAAGCTCGACGGGGACTTCGTCCTCGACGGCGAGATCGTCGCGTTCGACGAGGAGGGCGTTTCGCGGTTCCAGCGGCTGCAGCGCCGCGAGCTCGGCGAGAAGGTCGCCCTCGTCTACGCGATCTTCGACTGCCTGGAGGCGGGAGGGGAGTCGCTCCTCCCCCGGCCGCTCTCGGAGCGCCGGCGGAGGCTCGAGAAGATCGTCCCGACGCGGAGCCGCGTGCTCCGCCGCTCTCGCCGGCTCGCCGCCGACGGCCTCGCGGCGTTCCGGGAGGCGCGGGAGCGCGGCTGGGAGGGGATCGTCAGCAAGAGCGAGGCGTCCGTCTACGAGCCCGGCTCGCGCTCGAGGAACTGGCTCAAGGTGAAGGTCCGGAAGGAGTCGGAATTCGTGATCGGCGGGTGGACGGAGCCCGGCGGGAGCCGCGTCCATTTCGGCGCGCTGCTCGTGGGCCTCTTCGACGGGGACCGGCTCCGGTATGCCGGCAAGGTCGGGACGGGGTACTCGCAAGCGATCCTGGCGGACGTGTCGAAGCGGTTCCGGCCGTCGGACGTGTGTCCGTTTCGCGCGCGTCCGAAGGAGAAGGGCGCCCACTGGGTGAAGCCCGAGCTCGTCGCGCAGATCGGCTTCACCGAGTGGACCGAGGACGGGAAGCTGCGCCACCCGACGTTCCTCGGCCTGCGCTCGGACAAACCCGCGCGGGATCTTCGCTGGAGCGAGCGTGAAACGTAGCGGGGGACGCGCGGAAGCGATGGTGGGGGGAGTCCGGATCACGCATCCGGACAAGGTGTGGTGGCCCGACGACGGCATCACGAAAGGGGACGTCGCGGCGTTCTACGACCGCATCTCGCCGGCCCTCCTTCCGTGGTTGAAGGACCGGCCCCTGACGGCCGAGCGCTGCCCGGAGGGGATGGCGGGCCCCTGCTTCTTCCAGAAGAATTTTCCCGCCGACGGCGGCTTCCCGACGGTCCCGATCCGGGCGGAGAGCACGGGCAAAATCGTGCATTATGTCGTCGGCGGGACGAAGAAGGCGCTCCTCTCGCTCGTCAACCTCGGGTGCATCGCGATCCACGTGATGAACTGCCGCAAGGACGATCTCGATCGACCGGACTGGCTCGCGTTCGACCTCGATCCTTCCTCCGGAACCTTCGCCGACGCGGCCCGCGCCGGACGGCTGCTGAAGGAGGTCCTCGACGAAGAAGGGATCCGTTCCTATCCGAAGACTTCCGGCAGCCGCGGCCTCCACGTCTTCGTCCCCCTCGCCGCGGGAGCGGCGCAGGACGCGACGCGCGCCTTCGCGGCGGAGATCGGCCGCCGCCTCGCCGAGCGGAAGCCGGCGCTCGTCACCGTCGAGATGTCGAAGGCGCGGCGCGGCAAGCGGGTGTTCGCCGACTCGCTGCGGAACGCCTTCGGCCAGACGATCGTCCCGCCCTACTCCGTGCGGCGCCGGCCGAAGGCGCCCGTTTCCGCGCCGCTCGACTGGAGCGAGGTCGATCCGAAGCTCGATCCGGCCGTGTTCGCGCTTCGCACGTTCGAGAAGCGGCTCGCGTCGGCCGATCCCTGGAAGTCGTTCTGGAGATCGCGGCAGAAGCTGCCGCGCGGATGACCGCCGCGGGAGCGCGCTCCGGCGACGCAGGGGCGACGGGACGCGAGGGACGCATTTCGACCAGCCAAGGACGATTCGTGAAAGACGGTTCCCGGTTCCGGGCCCCGTCGCGCAAGAATAAAGCCGCGGGGGGCGGACCCCCCGCGGCTCCGCACCCGCCCGGCAGAACCGGGCGGCCGCGTCAACCCGGCTCCGCTAACGTCCTTCCACCTGCAGGTTGTTGTCCACGCGGACGACTCCGTCCACGGAACGTGCCACTTCGCCCGCCATTCGCCGTTCTTCTTCGCTGCGGACCTTTCCGGCGAGCGTCACGATGCCGTCGGTCGAGTTGACCTCGACGTTGGTCAGCGTCGAGAGCCGCACGTCGGCGGCGAGCTTCGCCTTGACGGAGGCCTTGATCGCGGAGTCGTCGACCTGGCGGTGCGGCGACGAAGTCGTCTTGCACGCGGCGAGGCCGACGAGCAGCAGCAGAGCGGCGAGAGCGGTGGGTACCCGGTGCGTCTTTGTCATGAGAACTCCTTCTTCACTTCTCCGGGAACCCGAACGAACCGGAGATTCCGGTTCCGCTCGTTCCCGCGACACGGCCAATGCAGGGGTTGTGCCATGGCCCGTCCCTTGCTCCGCGGGCACTCCCTGAATGTCCGGAAGATTTCGAAAGAGCCGCCGAGCCGTCGTGTGGGCCCTCGCGATCCTCGTCGCGTTGCTCGCGGTTCTCGTCGCTACGCCTTCCTTCGTCGTCCGCCGCGGCCTGCTGCTTCGCTGGATGAGCGCGAAGCCGGAGAAACTCCGCCTGACGTACGCCTCGGCGTCCGCGCCGTGGCCCGGAAAGATCGAGGTCACCGGGCTCGAGCTCCGGGGAAGCGATCCGAACGTCCAGTGGTGGTTTCGCATGGAGCGGGCGGAGATCCGATACTCGATCCTCGATCTTCTCGCACGGAAGTTCCACGCAACGTCCGTCCGCGCGAGCGGTCTCCGGTTCCGGCTGCGGCAGCGTCTCCCGGCGGCGCATGCGGCCGCCGCCGACCGCGCTCCGCTCCCGCCCATTCCCGGGTTCGGCGAGGTCCCGGTCAAAGGCGGGCCGCCGTTCTTCCCCCCTCCCGAGGAGCCCGGTCACTACTGGCAGGTGCAGATCGACGACCTCGACGCGCCGGGCCGGGAGATCTGGTTCGACGCGTACCGCTACGAAGGCGACGTCCGGGTCGCGGGGGCGTTCTTCCTGTGGCCGCAGAAGCGGGCGAACGTCGGGCCCGCCCGCGTCGAATTCGGGGGGGGGACGGTGCAGGTCGGCCGGAACGTAGCCGCCCGCTCTTTCCGCGCGACGGTCGCCGGGAAGATCGCACCTTTCGATCCGCGCGCGGTCCGGGGAAACGAGGTGTATCGCTTCGTGTCCGGAAAGGCGCGCGCGAGCGGGGAGATGCCCGGGGTTGCCTTCCTCGACTACTACCTTCGCGATTCTCCCGAGCCGCGCCTGTCGGGAGGCAAGGGAAAGATCGAAGGGAATCTGGAGCTTCGCAACGGGCGGGGGAGCCTTTCCGCCACGCTCGCCGCCGACGGCGCCCGGGCCGCATACCGCAAGAGAACGTTGTCCGGCGCCGCGGTCGTGCGCCTTCGCATGGACGACTGGCGTCCGGGAGAGGCGGAAGGAGCGCTCCACGGAACCACCATCGAGCTCGCCGACATCTCGACTTCGCCGGGCGCGGGGGAGGCGGCGCGGTCGCCCGGCGAGGGCGCGAAAGGGTCGCCCGGCAAGGGCGCGAAAGGTTCGCCCGGCGAGGGCGAAAAACGCTCGACGGGACCGGACGAGGGCCGGTGGTGGGGAAAGTTCGAGATCGGCCCCGGGAAGCTCCGGTCCACCGACAAGGGGCTGCAGCTGTCGGGAAAGGTCGCCGCGCGATGCCGCGATGCGCGCCCGCTCTATACGCTCTTCGGGGTCGGCCTGCCGAAGTGGGCACAGGAAATCTTCCGCCTGAAGGACTTCCGAGCCGCGGCGGCGGTCGTCCTCGGTCCGCAGCTCGTCGAGGTGAGACGTCTCGTCGCGAGCGGCGGGAAGTTCACGGTCGCGGGCGACTACCGCAAGAGCGGGCGAACGACCGAGGGCGCCTTTCTCGTCTCGGCGGGATCGCTCGCCGTCGGGATCGACGTCGCCGGCGGCCGACCCTCCCTCAAGGTCGCCGACGCGAAGTCCTGGTTCGAGGGGCGGAGAGCGGCGCGATGAGGATGCGGTCGTCGACGACGATCGCGTAACCGCACTCTCCTCCCCCACGGCACGACGCGTGCGGATGGTGGATCTCGATCCGGTGCCACAGTTCCCCGAAGCGGCGCCGCTCGACGGCGACGATAGAGCGCGGCTCTCCGCATCCGGAACAGGGCTCGAGAGGAAATTCCTCGCGCATCGGAAGCGGGCCGATGCAAGGGGCCCGCCGCGGCGTGGAACGATTCTTGCGATTCCGGTCCGGCGATGGAGTTCGCCCGTTCGACGAAGACGCCGGTCCCTGGGCCGCGCCCTCTCCCCGGCGTCCGGGTCTCCCGGCGGGAGTCGACCGGGCACGGGGAAAGCCGCGGCGTACCGCGGGAGAGCGCTCGAAAGCGAGATTCGAGCCCTTCATGGTTTCGTATAATGCCTTCTCAGGGAAGACGTTCGAGCCGACCGGACGCGTCTTGCGCGCGAGAGGGAGCGCCCAGCGGCACCACGCGGGGCGCGGGAAGAAGGGAAAGGTAATCAGCAGGAAATGAGCACCGCCGAGAAGCGAAACGTGCTGGTCACCGGCGGCGCCGGATTCATCGGAAGCCACGTCGCCGCGGCGTATCTTCGGGACGGGCACCGGGTCGTCGTCGTCGACGACCTCTCGACCGGCTCCCGGGAGCGCGTGCCCGAGGGCGCGCGGTTCGTGGAAGACGATCTCTCGACGATGAACCTCGCCGCGCTGCTCCGCGACGAGAAGATCTCCGTCGTCAATCACCATGCCGCCCAGATCGACCTCCGCGCGTCGGTCCGCGATCCTGTCCGGGACGCGCGGATCAACGTCATCGGATCGCTGAAAGTCTTCGAGGCGTGCCGGGAAGCGGGCGCGCGGCGGGTCATCTTCTCGTCGACGGGAGGAGCGATCTACGGCGAGCCCGAAGGGGAAAAGGCCGACGAGAGCCATCCGACGAACCCCGTCTCTCCGTACGGCGTCGCGAAGCTCTCGGTCGAGAAGTACCTGCACTTCTACCGCGTCGAGCACGGCTTCCAGACGATCGTCTTCCGCTACGCCAACGTCTACGGCCCCGGCCAGAACGGGAAAGGGGAGGCAGGCGTCGTCGCGATCTTCGCCGAGAAGATGCTGCGCGGCGAGGCGCCCCGGATCCACGGCGACGGCGGACAGACCCGCGATTACGTCTTCGTCCTCGACTGCGTGGAGGCGAACCGCCGCGCCGTCGACTCGGCGGCGAGCGGCGTGTGGAACGTCGGGACCGGAGTCGAGACCTCGGTCAACCGGATGGAGGCGCTGATCCGGAAGTGGATCCCCGAAGCCCCTCCGCCGGTCCACGACGCGGCGGCTCCGGGGGAGCAGCGGCGGAGCGTCCTCGACGGACGGAAGCTGATGCGCGACTTCGGAATCCCGGGATACACCCCTCTGGAAAAGGGGCTGGAAACGACGATCTCGTGGTTCCGACGTCCCGGGAGCCTCGTTCGGAATCCGGAGCACCTGGCCGCTCCGCGGCTCGCCGAATAGACGCCCCGGGGGCCGAGGAGTCGGAAGAACGACTGTCGGGCCGGCGTCAGGCCTCCGACGTCGCCCCGACGAAGTCTTCCTGCGCCACGTCGGCGACGACCGCGGATGCCGCCGCCTCCGGCATCAGCCGCAGCGTCTGCTCGTCCTTCGGGAGGATCTCGTCGTTCCAGCAGAGCTCGCGGGTCCCCAGGAGGATGCGGTCGACGCATTCGGCGCCCATCTGCACCGCGTGATCCATGTTCCCGATCTCGTACTTCCACGCGCCGAAACGCCCGCGCGAATGGATGTTCCTCGCCTCGAGCCACGGCTGGATCACGGAGAGGCCGGCGTCGCGGTCGAGAGAGGGAATCGGGTACGTGTAGTCGCGGACGATCAGGTGCGTGTCGACGATGTCGCGCCGGTCCGCGGGGGAGAGGAGACGGCTCGCGACCATCCCGTCGATCACCTCGTCGACGACCGTGTCGAGGTTCACCGGCTTGTACGGCGAGCGCGAAACCTCCGCGAGCAGCGAATAGTGCGTCGAGGCGTCCGGCACGACCTCCGGCGAGTAGTTCGAGAGGTACGTGACGCGGTAGAACGGCGACGAGGATTCCGGGAAATACATCCAGCACTTCTTCGATGGACACGGCTGGCGCACGCCGACCCCGACGATCGCACTCCCCGAATGGAGGAGATCTCCGGTCGCCCGGCGAACCTCCGGGGGAGCCTCGGCGATTCCTTCGACGAGGCGGTCGAGCGGGATCGTCGAGACGAGCTCGTCGTAGTCGACTTCCTTCCCGGTGTCGAGCGTGACGCGCTTGCGCCGGGCATCGATCGAGATGACCGAAGCGCCGTACCGGATCTTCCCGCGCAGGGTCGCCGCGATCCGGGTGAACAGGCCCCCCGTCCCGCCGTGGAGCGGGTACTTGAACGTGTTGTTCGGCCCCCACGAGACGTCGTCGCGGTCGAGGATCACGTTTCCCAGGACGCGCTCGATGTCGACGACCGGAACGCGCTCGCCGATCCAGCGGGTGCCGAGCATCCGGGGCGGGTGCGCCCAGACCTTGAAGTTATAGGGCATCATGAAGTGCTTCGCGATGCCGGCGCCGAAGACGCCATGGATCAGATCCTCGAAGTTGTCGTACGGAGATTGCCCGGCTCGGTTCGCCTCGATCAGGCCCAGCACGCATTCGAGGACGGCTTCCTTCGGGAGGTACTTGATGTTGTTCTGGAAAGGATACGGGAGGAAGCGGTCCATGATCCAGATCCAGCTCTCGCGCTCGAGCTCCTGGTATCCGTCGCCGAGCATCCGGTCGAAGAGCTCGTCGAAATAGCGGAAGTGCGAGAAGAGGACGTGCCCGCCGATGTCGTAGACGAACCCGTTCCGGCTGGTTTCGCTCGATGCGAGCCCGCCGGGCGTGGCCCGCGCCTCGAGCACTTCGAAGTCGTCGTGGCCGAGCTCCTTCAGCCGGTAGGCGGCGGCGAGCCCCGCCGGTCCCGCGCCGAGGATGAGGATCCGGCTCATGCGCTCACCGTCTCGCTCGCGGTGCCGTCTCCGGCCGCCGGCGCGGCCGCGCGCACGAGCGACTCCATCTTCGCGATCGTCTGCTCCCAGGAGGACCGCCGGGCGACGTCGCAGCCGCGCTCGGGGTCGATCGCGCGGCCCTCCAGGATCTCCCGCGCCCGGGCCGCGAACTGGCCGCGGTCGGAGATGTGCACCGTGTCGCCGAAGTTCCGCACGACGTCCCGGATGGGCGTCGAAAGCACCGGCCGGGCGGAGGCGAGATACTCGAGAGTTTTCGTCGGATTGATGAACTGGCTCGCCTCGTTCATCGCGAACGGCATGAGGCAGATCTGGAATCCCGCGATATAGGACGGGAGGTCCGCGTAATCGCGCGGACCGAGATAGTGGAGGTTCGCCGCGCGCGGAAGCGACGCGGGATCGACCTTCACGACGGGTCCGACGAACACGAGCGACCAGTCGGGATTCTCGCGCGAGAGCGCGCCGATCAGCGGGTAGTCGAGCCGCTCGTCGATGACTCCGACGTAACCGAGCCGGGGCGCCGGAATCCCGCGGAGGTCAGCGGCGACGTCGGCCTCTCCCGCCGCGCGGTGGAAGTGGTCGAAATCGACGCCGCATCCGAAGAAATGGACGTTGTCGTGGAGCCGGCTCTTGGCGCGGTAGAGCTCGTAGCCGCCCGTGAAGACGACGTCGGCGAGGGCGAGGAGCTCCTTCTCGCGCTCGGCGAGCTGGCGCGGTGCGAAAGCGAACTGCGTGAGCTCGTCCATGCAGTCGTAGACGACCGCGATCGGATCGTCGAACGCGTCGAGCTGCGGGGTGAGCTGGGGGCTGTAGAACCAGTGGACCGCGCGATCGAATCCCGCCGGCCGCTCCTTTCGGAGGAGGCGAACGACCTCCCGCTCCCGCTCGAGGCTTCCGGTTTCGTCCGGGCTCGCCTCCGGAAGATGGGGTTGGACGACGAGGACGTTCGGCCACGGCTCGGACACGACGAGACGGGGAGGGCCGTCGGCGGCGACCACGGGCTCTTCGATGAAGAGAACCGGATGATGGAGCGCGAGTCTCGAATGGATCTGCTGAGGGCGCTGCCAGACGAAAGACCAGCGGAGGTGCGAGTGGACGACGAGCGGGAAGTCTCCGGGAACGAGAGGAGGACCGGCCGGTTGGGTGTCCACACTTCGTCCGTGCTCTGTCGAGCGCTCTCTCATTGCGATGCCACCTTTCCGCTTCGGGGGAAGCCGAATTGATTTTTTAGACGAGCCGCCTCGCGGCTCCGTCACCCCGAACGAAGCAATCGACGTACCAAGGGAAGCGTGGCAAATGCGGAAAAGAAACGGGTAGAGGTCGTCGCGGGATCAGCGATTCGGACGTATAATCGAGGCCGCGCGAAGGGGGCGCGCCAACCTGATCAGTTCGGCGCCCCCTTCGCGGGTGTTCTGGTAGGCCGTCTGCCCGCCCCCTTGCAAAACGCATTCCTGACTGTCGGATGGAAGATCGAGCCGTGCGGGGCCGCCCGATCGATCCCGGCGCCGCGGCTCGGGCCGCGACGCCGGGGTGGGCGAGTTGGAGCGTCAGACGACGCTGCGGCGTCCGGTGAAAAGATGAACGATGACGGAGATGACGGCGAGCACGAGCAGGAGGTGAATGAGCCCTCCAACGTGAAACGCCACGAGTCCGAGCAACCATGCGACAAACAGGATGATTCCGATCGTGAGAAGCATGCGCGCCCTCCTTTCGCGAGGGGTATCAGCAAGGGTCGTGCCCCGGTTCCGAAAGCCGGGATAAGTCGCGGCGCCACAGACTCCTGACGCGCCCCCGGGGAGGACGGCTCGCACCTTGCACAGGCAGGACGTGATGAGCGCGAAGAGACATGCGGAGCCGGAGGAGCTCCGCAACGGACCCGACCGGGTCGACATCGAGGAGGCGCCTCCCGAACAGATCCGCGAGCGGGAAGACGTTCGGGAAGCGCTCCGACAGACCGCGAGCGAGGGAAGAACCCGGCCGGTCCCCCACACCGGCGACAAGATCTTCTTCGGGATCTCGGCCGCTGCGGCCCTTCTTCTCGCGGTCTTCTATCTCGGGCTCGTTCGCGAGATCGACCTGCTGGACCCCGTCAACTCGCCTCTCCTCCGGCGGGGGACCCTCGCCGCGCTCCTCATCGCCGCCGTCCTCATCTTCAACCGCGCCACGTCGGTGTTCGTCGTCTCGCGGATCGAGAGCGCGGTCTCGAAATACAACCTGAAGCGGGTCCTCCGGCTCGTTGCGGGCATGTTGATCGTCTCGATCGCTTTCACCGTGCTGTTCGTGAACTGGCGCACGACCCTCGCTTCCCTCGGCCTCATCTCGCTCGTCCTCGGACTGGCGCTGCAGGCGCCGCTCACCAGCTTCTTCGGCTGGGTGTACATCCTCGCGAAGTCGCCGTACCACGTCGGCGATCGCATCGAGATCGACGATGCCGTCGGGGACGTGATCGACGTCGGCTACCTCGACACGACCCTCTGGGAAGTCGGAGGGAAGTACATCTCGGGAGACCATCCGAGCGGCCGCATCGTCAAATTCCCGAACTCGAAGGTCCTGAACACGACGATCTTCAACTACTCGTGGCCGCTCTTTCCCTACATCTGGAACGAGGTCAAGTTCCAGGTCGCCTACACGGCCGATTTCGAGTTCATCGCGCGGACTCTCGAGGAGGAGGCCCAGAAGGAGATCGGCTCCAAGATGCTGAAGCGGATCGAGGTGTTCCGTGAACTCCTGTCGCGCACGCCGGTCGATCAGCTGAACGTCAAAGAACGGCCGGCCGTCTTCTTCCGCGTCAACGTCAACACCTGGATCGACGCGCGCGTTCGCTACCTCGTCTCCCCGCGGAACGCCGGAACCGTCAAGACCCGGCTCACGAAAGCGCTCCTCAAGAAGGTACAGGAAAACCCGGATAAGTTCCGCGTTCCGAACGACAACAACCGCTGAGCCCCATTGTGGCCCGGGCCTTGCACCACGAAGCCCCGTATCGCTCCTGAAGTTTTTCGAAACCGGCCACGGTTTCGACGGCCCCGAGAACCCCAAAATTCTCGGGGCCTTTTTACGCGTCGCGGGGGGCTCGCGGACCGGAGCCGGCTCGACAAGCGCCGCGTCAGCGGCGATTGAGCGCGAGGACCGCCACCGCCGCCAGTCCCGTGACCGCCAGCAGCTTCCACCCCGCGCGGCTCTTCCGGATCGCGCCGCCGTGAACGGGGGAGCGGCGCTGGCGAATCATCTCCGCTCCCGTGCCGATCGCGAGCGCGAGGAGCTTCGGCGCCTGCCGGCGCAATCGACGGCGCATCGCGAGCTCGAGTCCCGTCGCGATGCCGAGGGCGAGGAGCCGCGGCGCCTGGCGTCGGGCCTGCCCCTTCATCTCTCCGGCGATTTCCGACCAGTCGATCGCGTGCGACATCAACCTCTCTCGATCCCGAGGAAGAATCCCATCAGAATTCCCGCCGCGAGCCCGGCTCCGAGGGCCGCGCCCGGATTCTCCCGCGCGAACCGCTGAAGATCACCCGAGGTCCGGTTCCACCGATCCGCGAGATCATCGAGGGGACTCGGCTCCGGCCGGCAGGCCTCGATGAACTGCGCGCCCCTTGCGACCTCCTCGCCGAACGGTTCCAAGCATAGCGCCATCGTCGTCCTCACTTTCGTGAAAAAGGCAAAGCAACGCATGAGCCAATTGCATCGACTGGCAGGGACCTTGCACGGTCATGTTTGAGCGGATTTCTGCCAGGCCCTGACAAAAAGGGTTGACATCGTCCTGCCCGATCGGGCAGTCTCCCTGCAGCGATTTAACGGTTTTCCCTTCGGAGGAATCGCTGCAACTCGGACCTGCCGCCTGGAATTCTCCCGAACGGTGAGCCTCGGTTAAACGGCGAACGCCTTTCGCCACTGCCCACGGAGGACCGATGCTTCCTCGTCAACCCGAACCGTGCTCTTCGTCTGTCCGGCCGCGCCTGGGGATTCTCGTCGGCGCGCTGCTCTTCTTTCTCGCGTTCGCCGGCAGCGCGCGGGCCCTCGAGTTCTACGCCTCCCCCTCGGGTTCGTCCTCCGGAGACGGCAGCATCTCGCGTCCGTGGGACCTGACGACCGCGCTCAAGCAGCCGTCGGCGTTGAAGCCCGGCGACACGCTGTGGCTCCGGGGCGGCCGGTACTACGGTCCGTTCGTGAGCTATCTCACCGGAACGTCGTCGGCGCCCATCACCGTCCGGCAGTATCCCGGCGAGCGGGCGACGCTCGACGGCGTGAACGCCGGAGGGCACACGATCCTGCAGGTGAGCGGCGCCTACACCCGCTACTGGGGATTCGAGATCATGAGCTCCAACACGAATCGGACGTCGTCGTCGGTGTCGGGCTCGGCGGTCACGACGATGCAGACGCCGGGGCATCCGGGGTTGAAGTTCATCAACCTCGTGATCCACGACACGCTCGGCAACGGCTTCTGGATCGACGCGACCGACATGGAGATGAACGGGTGCATCGTGTACTACAACGGATGGTCGGCGTCGGATCGGGGCCACGGCCACGGGATCTACGCCCAGAACAACACGGGCACGAAGCGCTTCATCGACAACATCATCTTCCAGCAGTTCGACAAGGGCATCCAGTTCTTCGGCGGCACGGCGGCCCCGATCAACAACATGGACACCGAGGGAAACACGGTCTTCCAGAACGGCTACATCGACAGCACGGAGTCCAACAACATCGAGATCGGCGGCGGCTTGATCGCGCAGAACCCCGTGTTCAAGAACAACTATTCGTATTACTCGAACATCGGGAAGGAAGACATCGGCGGCTACAACACGGCGGGAACGTCGAACCTGGTCTACGAGAACAACTACGACTCGGCCGACAACGACTGGCCGACGCAGTTCACCGGACTCAACGGGTACACGATCACCGGGAACGTTTTCCATGGCCACAGCGGCGGATTCTCGACCAGCGCGTATCCGTCGAACACGTTCTACCTCGGCAGCCCGCCGCCGAATCCCCCGAACCAGGTCTTCGTCCGGCCGAACGCATGGGAGCCGGGACGCGCGAACATCACGTCCTACAACTGGGCCCACAACGCGACGGTCTATCCGGACGTCAGCGCGGTCCTGAAGGTCGGCGACGTCTACGAGGTTCGAAACGCCCAGAACTTCTACGGCCCGCCCGTCGCGACCGGCACCTATGCGGGGGGAAGGATTCCGGTGCCGACCACCGGCCTGCCCTCGGCGCCGCCGATCGGCTGGTCGACGCCGGCGGCGACCGGCCCCGAGTTCAATGCCTACGTGCTCCTGCGAAAGTCCGGCTCGACCACGACCACGACGGGGAGCGCGCCGGACCCGCATTTCTCGATCAAGCCGAACCCGGCTCCGGTCAACACGGCCGTGCAGTTCCTCGACACGACGTTGAACAAGCCGACCTCCTGGACGTGGGCGTTCGGCGACGGCGCGACCTCGACGTCGCAGAACCCGACCCACACCTACACGGGCAAGGGCACGTTCACGGTCCGATTGACCGTCAAGAACGCTTACGGATCGGCGAGCACGACGAACACGATTTCGATCTACTGATCCGCGGCGGGGGCCGCTCGTCTTCCCGCGCGGCCGCCCTCCCGGGCGGCCGCGGCTTTTTCGTCGTAGACTCGTGCGCCATGAAGCGACTTCGCATGGGTCTCCTCGCCGCCGCCGCCCTGGCCGCGGGGTGCGCCAGCGTCGTCCCGGGCTCGGAAAAGGTCGTTCTCACCCGCGACGAGAAAGCGGTCGCGGGATGCAAGGAGCTCGGGACCGTCAACGTCTGGCTTTCCTTCAGCTTTGCCGATGCCCGCCACCAGCTCCGGAACCGGGCGCTCGCGCTGAAGGGAGACGTCGTTCTCGTCAGCTCTCCTTTCGGCGAGAGCTCGGGAACGGCCTATTCCTGTGCCGAGAAGAAGCCCTGACCCGCGGCGACGCATGACGATCGTCACGCCCGCTTCGTTTGCGCCGACGCGGGGAGAGGCAGGGGCCTTCATGTTCCGGACGAATCCGATCCGATGAAACGCACGACGTTCGTCTGGACCTGTCCAGCGTGCAGCGAGCTCGTGTCGACCGAGCTCTCCACCGCGGACGATGCGAGTCTCGTGTGCAGCGCGTGCGGGAAGCGATTCGGCGACGAAGAGGCGGAAGCGCCCGCGGAGTCCCGCACCGGCACGGAGCAGCCGGCGGGCTGAGGCGGGATCAGGGGAGCGCGTCGATCGCGACGATCAGCTCGTCCGGGTCGATCGGCTTCGCGACGAAACCCGAGGCCCCCGAGGCGAGGGCCGCGGCCTTCGATTTCACGTCGCCCGACACGACGAGCACCGGAATGTGGCGAAGGCGCGGATCGGAACCCTGCCGCTCCCGGAACTGCCATCCGTCCATGACGGGAAGGCGCATGTCGAGGAGGATCGCGGTCGGAACAGGGTGGGTATCGAGGAACGACAGCGCGGCTTCGCCGTTCTCGACGCCCACGGCCTCGTCTCCCGTCAGCTGAATGAGGGCGCAGAACGCGTCCCGCGACGCGGGGTCGTCCTCGACGACGAGAAATCTCCGGGGAGCGGACGGCCGCTGTTCGGCGATTCGGGACAAGGTGAGAATGTCGCAAGCAAATCCGGGGCCAGAGACGCGCCCCGCGGGGCTTGCGGAGGGCACCCGGCTTGCAGCGCCCTTCACGGCCCGCGCGCCTCACGCGGCAAGGGAGGTGTTGCATGAAAAAGTGGGTGATCACGGTTCTGGCCGCGGGCGCCATGGCCGCCGCTCCGGCGGTCCGCGCGCAAGGCACGCGCCCGGTCCAGTTCGGTCTGAGCGGCGGCGCGGACTTCCCGGTGGCGGACCAGAGCGACGTCTACAAGACGGGATGGAACGGCACCGCGCTCGTCACGTTCAATTTCGGGAATTCACCGGTCGGACTTCGGCTCGACGGGTCGTACCACGAGCTGAAGACGAAGAACGAGCTCGAGGCGTTCTTCGCCGGATCGGGCAAGACCCGGATCATCGACGGGACTTTCGACATCGTCGCCGGGCCGAAGAACATGACCGTCGAGCCGTACTTCATCGGCGGGGGAGGCGCCTACGATCTGCGGTTCGAGGGGCAGGACATCACGACCGGCAACGCGTTCTCCCACAGCACGACGCGGTTCGGGTGGAACGTCGGCGGCGGCATCGCGTTCCCGCTGCAGGCGGGCGGAAGCTCGCGGATGTTCATCGAGGCCCGGTACACGAGCATCTCCGTCGACGTCGACACGTTCTCCAACAGCGTTCACACCGGCGGGACCCGGTTTGCGTTCGTGCCGGTGAATATCGGGATCGTGTTCTAGAGGCGCGGATCATACGCGCCGCTATACGGGATCCGACGGACCCTGCCGGCGGACCCGTCTTTCGACGCGTCTGACCGCGCCTTGGCGTCATCGTCGATGGTCGGAGGGAAACCCGCAAGGACAGAGCCGGTCGCGAGTACGGTCGATCATTTCCGATGGTTCTCGTGTGTGAGGGGAGAAAAATCGCCGTGCTAGAATCCCGCCTCCGCCGCGTCCCCATAGTCTAGCGGTCAGGACACCGCCCTTTCACGGCGGGGACACGGGTTCGATTCCCGTTGGGGACGCCAGTTCGCCCTTCTCCTGAACCTTTTGCGCGATGACGTAACGGCGCTGCGTCGGCCCGTGCTCCTCCTGACTCAGAACCCGAAAAGGCAGGCCGCGAAGGAGCCTTTCCACGTCGGCGGCGGAATACGCAAACATCGCGGAGGGCTCGTCGTCCAGCGGCCCGTGGGGCGAACGAACCCGATCCACCGTCGCCCAGATACCCTTCGCCTCTCGAGGGTTCGGCCAGAAGAAATCGAAGTGAAGGAGCCCGCCCGGTTTCAGGAGCGGCGCCACAAAGCTCAGCACGCGTCTCCCCGTTTCGAAGTTCTGGTGGATCCAGAAGAATCGGCTGACGAGAGTATCGACCGAGCCGGCGAATCGAGCCAGTTCCCCGGTCTGGTTCGGGTGAAGGTAAACGGCGTTCGGCGGGGAGACCAGCCGGGCGATGCCGAGAGCGAGCGGACTGCAATCGATCCCGAGGTAGCTGCGCGCATAGCAGGCGACGAGTTTTCCCAGATTCCCGCAGCCGCAGCCGAACTCGACCACGCTCTTGCCGCGGATCGCGGATCCCGAAGCGTAGAACAGCAGCGTCGCCCAGCCATCGAGGGAGACATCGATCATCCGGAGCGGATCCTCCGGAAGCTCGGGACGGTTCGGATACGCGGTGTAGGGCCGGAGCTGTTCCGAATGTTCGTGGAGAAGGTAGCGGAGCCACTCCCGGTCCCAGCGCTCGATCTCGGGCTCCGAGGAAAACGGCGTGAGCGACGGCGGCGCGCCGGGAGACGCCGGAGGCACGTCCATTCGGCCGCAGCGTAGCATGCCCGTGAAGGCCCGGGGTTGCGATCGACGGGTCGGCCGCGTAATTCCCCGACCGCATCTCCCCTCATGAAGAAGTCCCGGCGACGCGCCCGGAAAAAGTTCTAAGCTCGCTCCATTCCGTGGGAGGACACCGATGATTCGAAGATCGATGATTCCGATCCTGGCGCTGTCGATCGCGACCGCCGTGAGCGCCGCCGAGTCCCCGAAGCCGTTCTTCGTTCTCCGGGACGCCGGAAACGGAGTCTGGGCCGCGATCGCGATTCCGGGGATGCACGCCGGCGGGAACGCGGGATTCGTCGTGGGCACGGATGCCGTGGCCGTCGTCGACACGTTCGGAAAGCCGGAGGCGGCGGAGCAGCTCCTCGCCGCGATCCGGGAAAAGACGAACGTTCCGATCCGGTTCGTCATCGACACGCACTACCACGCCGATCACATCGCGGGGAACGGCGTCTTCGCGCAGGCGGGCGCCGTCGTGATGGCGCAGCGGAACGTCCGCGCCTGGGCGCGGACCGAGAACAAGCGCATCCTCTTCCCGCCCGTGACGGAAGAGGAGCTCCGCTC
This sequence comes from Thermoanaerobaculia bacterium, assembly GCA_035717485.1. Classification (NCBI taxonomy): domain Bacteria; kingdom Pseudomonadati; phylum Acidobacteriota; class Thermoanaerobaculia; species Thermoanaerobaculia bacterium. Next base: position 21,091 of record DASTIQ010000084.1, read on the forward strand.
GATCGCGGGGCTGACGCTGCCCTCGCTCGTCTACGGCGACGGCCTCGAGCTCGATCTCGGCGGCCGGCGCGTCGTCGTGCGCGTGATGCCCGGCCACACCGGGGGCGACTCCGTCGTCGTGGTGCCGGATTCGAAGGTCGTCTTCACGGGCGACCTCTTCTGGGATCACTCGCTGCCGAACCTGGTCGACGCGGATACCGCAAGGCAGATCGCGACCCTCGACACTCTGGCCCGCGACTATCCCGATTCGGCGTTCGTTCCGGGGCACGGGCGTTTCCTCGACCGTCCCGAGCTCGACTCGTGGAAACTCGCCCGCGCTTCCGACGTGATGGCGCTGCGGGACTACCTCTCCGGCCTCCGGCAGGCCGTGAAGGAAGCCCGGGACGCCGGAAAGTCGGGAGCGGCGCTCCGGGAGGACGTCCTGCCGAAGATCCGCGCGCGGTGGGGCGACTGGTTCGCCTTCGACTTCTTCGCTCCGAAGAACATCGAGCAGACCGAGGCGGAGCTCGCGGGAGCGAAGGAGCGGCCGAAGCCGGCGGATTGACGTGGAGGCCTTATGATCCTTGCCGCTTGACGCTGCTCAGGGCGTGCGGGATCGCGAAAGGAGACGAGAATGGCATACGGCATCGTGCATTTTTTTCCCGGTGGAACGAAGGAGCAGTACGAGGCGTCTCTCGGAGCGGTGCACCCCGACCGGAACGTGCTGCCGAAAGGTCAGATCTTCCATGCCGCGGGACCGTCCGCGGGCGGCTGGACGATCGTCGCGATCCACGACACGCGGGAGAGCTGGGAGCGATTCCGGGACGACATCCTCGGCCCGCGCCTGCAGAAGGGCGTTCCGGGCGGTTTCACGACCCCGCCGCAGGAGCAGTCCTTCGAGATCCACAACCTGCAGCGATAGCGGTTCGAGATCCGGTCCGGGGAAGGGAGCGTTCCCGCGAACCTTCCCCACGGGAAGAGAAGAGATGTCGCGGAGCGGCGGATGACGGGCCCAACCTGCTAAAATCCACCGCCCCGAGTCGGTAGCTCAGTCGGTAGAGCAACGGCCTTTTAAGCCGTGGGTCCCGGGTTCGAGCCCCGGCCGACTCACCACCTCATGGTTCGCGTCGCCCTGGCGGGGTTTCCGATCGCGGCGGGGGTCGCCGCCGGAAAGAGCGAGAGGCCGCCGGCGTCCCGGGAAGATCCGTTGCAGAGCGGCGTACGATGACTCCCGACGGCGACGGATGACCCGCGGCCGCAGGAGCGACCCGACTCCGCCGGTCGGCTTCACGCGGCCGGCGTCGGCAGTCGGTTCCAGAACTCCCCGTCCGCGCGGAAGATGGTCTCCTCGCGGCGGGGACCCGTCGAGACGGCGACCGCGCTCGCCCCGCAGAGCAGCTCGAGGAATTTGACGTATTCCTTCGCGTGCGGCGGGAGGTCGTCGAAATTCGTGATGCCCGTCGTGTCCTTCTTCCAGCCCGGGCAGTGGGTGTAGAGCGGCTCCAGGGCCTCGATGTCCTCGACGTCGGACGGGAGCTCGAGGACCCGCTGGCCGTGGAGCTTGTAGCCGACGCAGACGGGAATCTCGGGGAGCGTGTCGAGCACGTCGAGCTTCGTGACGGCCATGAAGTGCGCCCCCGACAGCTCGACGCCGCTTCGCGCGACGACCGCGTCGAACCAGCCCGTTCGCCGCGGACGGCCGGTGCTCGTGCCGTACTCGTTCCCGCGCTTGCGCAGGAATTCGCCCGTCTCGTCGGAGAGCTCGGTCGGGAACGGGCCGGCGCCCACGCGCGTCGTGTAGGCCTTGAGGACCACGAGCGAGGCCGAGAGAGACTGCGGGGGGATGCGGAGCCCGGCCGCGAGCCCGGCGCTCGAGCACGTCGAGGAGGTGACGTACGGATACGTGCCGGCGCAGAGGTCGAGCATGGCGCCGTGCGCGCCCTCGGCCAGGAGCGATTTGCCGCTCTTGAGATGTCCGCGGGCGCGCGCGCCCGTGTCGTCGAGGAGCGGAAGGAGGCGTTTCGATTGCTCGCGGAGGCGGGCGAAGACCTCGGATGCCGGCGGAGGAGCGCCGGTGCCGAGGGCGGCCGCCACGCCGCCGATCTCTCTCGCGAGTCGCTCGACCTTCGGCAGGAGGGTGCCGGGGTGCCGCAGAGCGCCCGTGCGGATCCCCGTCCGGGCGGCCCGCGTCTCGTAGGCGGGGCCGATCCCGCGGAGGGTCGTTCCGATCTTTCCGTCTCCCGCCGCGCTCTCGCGGGCGGCGTCGAGGAAGCGGTGATACGGCAGGATCAGGTGGGCCCGGTCGGAGATCCGGAGATGCCGCTCGACCTCGATGCCGGCGGCCTGCACCGCGTCGATCTCCTCGAAGAGGGCGTCGGGATCGAGCACGACGCCGTCGCCGATCCACGACTCGCGTCCCCGGATGATGCCCGCGGGAAGGAGGTGGAGCGCGAAGTGCCGGTCGCCGAACTTGACCGTGTGGCCGGCGTTGTGGCCGCCATGGTAGCGGGCGACCGCGTCGAAACGGTCCGAGAGGAGGTCGACCAGCTTTCCCTTTCCCTCGTCGCCCCACTGGCCGCCGAGAACGGCGAGCGTCTGGATACGTTCGTTCTGCACGCGGTTTCGAAGTATCGCACGGTTCACGGCCGGCGGACTATCATCGGGGCATGCGCCGAATCCGACTGACGGGCGAAGGGCTGACCCTCGCGGACCTGGAGGCGATCGCGGCCCGGGAGGCGCACGTCTCCCTTTCGCCGGCGTCGCGCCGGAAGATCGCCGCGTCGCGGAAGATCGTCGATCGACTCGCCCGCCGCGGGACGGTCGCGTACGGCATCACCACGGGATTCGGCCGCTTTTCGGACGTCGTCATCCCGAAGGACCGGCTCGCCGAGCTCCAGAAGAACCTCGTTCGAAGCCACGCCGCGGGAGTCGGGGCGCCGCTCTCGCCGCCGTTCGTGCGCGCAATGATCGCCCTGCGCGCGAACACGCTCGCGAAGGGCTTCTCCGGGATCCGGGTTGCGACGGTCGAAGCGCTGCTCGCGATGCTCGCCGCCGACGTGCTGCCGGTCGTCCCGGAGCAGGGCTCCGTCGGCGCGTCGGGAGATCTGGCGCCGCTCGCGCACCTCGCGCTCGGACTGATCGGCGAAGGGGAAGCGTTCCGCCGGGGACGGCGGATGCCGACGGCGGCCGCGCTCCGCGCGGCA
>DASTIQ010000085.1 GCA_035717485.1 Thermoanaerobaculia bacterium
CGAGCACGAGGAGCGGCGCCGCGACGAGCATGAGGAGCTCGTGCTGCGCCATGTGCCAGGAGAGCCGCGCCTCGCCGAGCTCGTGGATCGGCGAAACGAGCGCGGCCGCGAGCGCGATCCATCCGGCCGCGAACGCGGCCGTCGCGGCGACGCTCACTCCCGCGCCCGTTCCCGCCCGCCGCCAGAGCCTTCGAACCCCCAGCCCGTAGATCGCGGCCGAGATCGCCAGCCCCGCGACGACGGCGGGAGCGAACGACCACGCCGCCGGCGCGCGCCGCCCGGCCTCGTGCGCGGCCGCGGGGAAGGCCGACAGCGCGAAGAGCACGACGAGGGCGCTACGGCGCACAGGGTCCCAGCATGAGCTTCGGAAGCTGCATGGCGAGAATCGCGAGAAGGAACATGGCGCCGAGGGCCATTCCTCCGAGCCCGAGAAACCGCGCGACGCGGCCGCGCGCCGACGCATCCTGCCGGGCGCGGCGGAAGTTCGCGAACGCGATCGCGACCCCCGCGCCGGCGCCCGCGATCGCGAGCAGGGTCGCGCCGTGGAGCAGCGCGCGGTTCCCGCGCACGCACGACTCCCCGACGAGCGAGTCGGAAAGCGTGAGATCGGCGAGCCACGAGATCGGCGGGAGGAGGACGCCGGCCCAGCCGGCTGCCGGTCGGCCGACCGCGCTCACAGGAGCCTCGGAGCGCCGTACACGACGGCCGCCGAGGCGATCCCGGCGGCGACGAGGAAGTACCAGAAGAACGCGTCCGCGCGGACGTCGGTGAAGTCCTTCTCCTTCGGGGACGTCAGCAGGAAAACCGCGATCACGACCGCGGTCTCGAGGACCGACGCGAGCGTGTCGCCGCCGTGGAGCACCAGGATCGCCCAGTTCACCGACGCGTACGCGTTGACGCTCCAGCGGAAGCCCAGGCCCCGGAATTCGAGCACGCGCAGGACGACGAAGGCGAGGCCGAAGAGGAGGTTCACGGCGAGCCCCCCGACGATCCGGCGCTTGTTCCCGGCCGGACCCTTGCTCGCTTCCTTCTCCGCGATCCGGAACGGAATGCAGCTCGCGAGCAGGACGGCGACGTTCGCGAGCCCCCAGCGGAGGTCCGGGAGGGCGAGACCCGCCGGCGGCCACTCCCGGGCGATCATCCGGTAGTAGAAGTAGCTCCAGAACACCATCGCGAAGGTCGTGCTCTCGATCGCGATCAGCCCCAGGTTCGCCCAGACGACGAGCGCGCGATGGTCGTAGACGTGCTCCGGAAGCCGGCCGACGTCGACGCCGGCGCTCACGCGTTCCCCTCGCGGGAGGGCGGCTGCGGCTCCCCTTTCGGCCAGAACCAGGCGGTCATCGAGATCGCCGAGAGCACCGCGGAGACGACGAACGCACGCGCCTGGAAAATCCCCCAGGTGAGACCGACGCCGACCGAGAGCGCCATGAAGAAGGGCCAGATCGAGGGGCCCGGCAGCGTCGGCCGATGGTCCGGCTCCGCGTCGAGCGGGCGCGTGACGAGGATCTGCCGGCGGTCGTCGCGGATCCCGGTGACCACGGGCGCCTCGGGGGACCGGCACCAGAGCGCCTCCCGACCCTCGACGACCGGCAGCCGCTCGAAGTTGTACGGCTCGGGGGGCGACGAGGCCGCCCACTCGAGAGTCGAGGCGTCCCACGGGTTCTCCGCGGGATCGCCGCGCCTCGCGCTCCGGAGGACGTTCACGACGAAGACGACGACGCTCGCCGCGATCACGGCGGCCCCGATCGAGGCGAGGAGATTGAGCGCCCCCCATCCCGTCTCGGGGCGGTAGGTGTAGACCCGCCGGGGCATCCCGTGGAGCCCGAGGATGTGCATCGGAAAGAACGTCATGTTGAAGCCGACGAAGAAGAGGCCGAAATTCCAGCGGCCGAGAGTCTCCGACATCCGGCGGCCCGTCCACTTCGGGAACCAGTGGTAGATCGCTCCGAAGAGCGGGAAGACCGCGCCTCCGATGAGGACGTAGTGGAAATGCGCGACGACGAAGAACGTGTCGTGGACCTGGAGGTCGAGCGGGACCGAAGCGAGCATCACCCCCGTCATCCCGCCGATCACGAAGATGAAGACGAACCCGAGCACGAACAGGAGCGAGGCCGTGAGCTTCGGCCGCCGGCCCCAGAGGGTCGCGATCCAGCAGAAGATCTGAACGCCGCTCGGAACCGCGATCATCATGCTCGCGGCCGTGAAGAAGCTCGATCCCATCTGCGGGAGGCCGGTCGCGAACATGTGGTGGACCCACAGGCTGAAGCCGAGGAACGCCGTCGCGACGAGGGACAGGACCATCGCGGTGTAGCCGAAGACCGGCCGCCGCGCGGCGGTCGCGACGATCGTCGAGACGAATCCGAGCGCGGGGATGAAGATGATGTAGACCTCCGGATGCCCGAAGAACCAGAAGAGATGCTGCCAGAGGAGAGGGTCGCCGCCCGACGACGGGATGAAGAACTGCGTCGCGACGAGCCGGTCGGTGGCGAGGAACCCGCTCGCGATCATCACCGCGGGCATCGCGAAGAGGATCATGAAGGAGGTCACGAGCATCGACCAGACATAGAGCGGCACGCGGTGGAGCGACATTCCGGGAACCCGCTGCTTGAAGATCGTCGAGATCAGCTCGATCGCGACGACGAGCGCCGAGATCTCCGTGAACGTGATCATCTGGGACCAGATGTCGACCCCCTTGTCGGGAGTGAAGGCCCGCTCGGACAACGGCGTGTAGGCGAACCAGCCGGCCTGGGGCCCCGCTCCGAGGAACACCCCCGTGTACAGGAAGAGCCCGCCGATCAGGTACAGGTAGTAGCCGAACGCGTTCATCCGCGGAAAAGCGACGTTGCGCGTGCCGACCATGAGGGGGACGAAGTAGACCGCCATTCCTTCCATCACGGGGACGGCGAACAGGAACATCATCGTGCTCCCGTGCGTCGTGAAGAACCGGTCGTACCGGTCGGGCGACAGGAAATGGTTCTCCGGGACCGCGAGCTGGATCCGCATCAGCGCCGCCTGGATCCCGCCGAGGAGGAAGAAGAAGAATGCCGTGAAGACGTAGCGTTTCCCGATCTCCTTGTGGCCGACCGTCCGGAAGAAGCCGAGCACGCCCGGCGGCTCGCTCCACGTCTCCCGCAGCCGGGCGAGGTGGCCCGGCGGGGGCGGCGCGGGCGCCGGTTCGCCGGGTCGCGGCGCGGAGCCCGGAGTCGGACTCACCGGAGGCTCTCCAGGTAGGCGGCGAGCGCCGCCGCGTCGGGCCCCGAGAGCGCGTTGGGCGGCATCGCCGCCCCCGGCTTGATCTTCTGCGGATCGAGCACCCACCCCGCGAGGTGGGCCGGATCGTTGGCGAGCGTCGCCGCCCCGATCGTGGCGCGCCCGCCGAAGTGCGTGAGATCGGGTCCGAGGGACCCCGCCGCCGGCGTCCCCCGGATCGCGTGGCAGATCGGGCAGGAGGACGCCTGGAACAGGAGGCGGCCGCGATCTTCGACCGCTCCGGCGGACTCGACGGCGGAAGCGCGCTGGGCGGCGAGCCACGCCTCGAAATCCGGTTCCGGCTCCGCGACGACGAGGAACGCCATGTGCGCGTGCTGGTCGCCGCAATATTCGGCGCACTGCCCTCGAAACACTCCGGGGCGATCGACGCGGAACCGGGTCAGCGTCCAGCGCCCGGGGATCAGATCCTTCTTTCCGTCCACGTTGGGCGCCCAGAAGCTGTGGATGACGTCGCGCGACGTCGCGCGAAGCAGGACCATCCGTCCGACCGGAACGTGGATCTCGTTGGCGGTGAGGGCCGAATCCGACGGAGGGAAGGCGGGGTAACGGACTTCCCACCACCACTGGTGGCCGTACAGGTCGATCGTCAGCTCGCCCCCGGGGTCCTCTTCGGGAGAGGCCGTCCGTCCCGTCGAGATGCTCGCGAGCAGGAAGATCACGAGGATCGCCGCCGTCGCCGACGCTCCCACGGTGACGGCCGCCCGCCGGCGTCTCTCGGCGGCCGGCGCTCCCGGGCGGCGCTCCGGCTCCTCTCCGCGGCGCCGGACGATCGCGACGAGGAGGAGCGCGAGAACGACCAGGAAGATCGTTCCGCAGATCGCGAGCATCAGCCACCAGAGGCCGGCGATCGCCTGCGCCTGTGGACCGGCCGGACCCAGGACCGAAGATGCGACCCTTCCCGCCACACTTCCTCCGCCGCGCACAAAAGCAAGATTCGTGCGCGCCAGGACTGCGGAAGCGCGGGCCGGTCAGGTTCCGGGGAAGATCCGCGGCCAGAGGATGTCGATCTTTCGCTTCACGTCCGGATCCATGACGATCTCGTCCGGCCAGCGGCGGTCGAACCCCTCCGCCGGGAGCTTACGCGTCGCGTCGATCCCCACGTGCGACCCGAAGCACGCGGCGCGCGAAGCATGATCGAGCTCGTCGATCGGACCGAGCGCGAACTCGAAGTCGCGCTGCGGGTCGATGTGGTTGAGCGCCTTCCAGGCGACCTCCGCGGGATCGTGGACATTCGTGCCCGCGTCGACGACGACGATCACTTTCGTGAACATCATCTGTCCGGTCCCCCAGATCGCGTGCATCACCTTGCGCGCCTGGCCGGGATAGCGCTTGTCGATCGAGACGATCATCAGATTGTGGAAGATCCCCTCGACGGGAAGCGCCATGTCGACGATGTCGGGGATCGTCTTGCGGACGAGCGGGAGAAACAGGCGCTCGACGGCCTCGCCCATGAAGCCGTCCTCCATGGGCGGCCTTCCCACGATCGTCGTGAGGTAGACGGGACGGGAGCGCCGCGTCACCGCCGTGACGTGGAAGACGGGGAAGTCATCGTCCAGCGAATAGAAGCCCGTGTGGTCCCCGAAGGGCCCTTCCCGCCGGATCTCGCGGGGATCGACCCAACCTTCGAGGACGAACTCGGCCTCGGCCGGCACCATGACGTCGACGGTCTTCGCCGGGACGACCGGCACGCTCTCGCCGCGGAGGAACCCGGCGAACAGGAGCTCCGAGACGCCGGGCGGGAGCGGAGCGATCGCGGAAAAGACCGTCGCCGGGTCCGCGCCGATCGCCGCCGCCACTTCCATCCGCCGGCCCTCGCGCGCGTAGCCTCGGGCCTGCCCGGCGCCGTCCTTGTGCTTCTGCCAGTGCATGCCGGTCGTGTTCCGGTCGTACACCTGCATCCGGTACATCCCCACGTTGCTCCGGCCGGTCGCCGGGTCGCGCGTGATGACGAGCGGCATCGTGATGAAGCGGCCGGCATCCTGAGGCCAGCACTGGAGAACCGGCAGGCGGCCGAGATCGACCGCATCCCCCGTCTCGACGACTTCCTGGCAGGGCGCGCTCCGGACGGTCCTGGGAAAGACCGACGCCAGGTCCGCCACCTTCGGGAGCGCCCGGAGCTTCCCGAGGAACCCTTCCGGCGGCTTCGGATCGAGGAAGAAATCGAGTCGTTCCTCCCACTCCTCCCACGATCCGATGCCGAGCGCCTCGAGCATGCGGGCGCGCGACGCGAAGAGGTTGATCGCGACCGGGAACTCCGACCCCTCGACGTTCTCGAAGAGGAGCGCCGGACCTCCCGATTTGACGAGCCGGTCGGCGATCTCCGTGATCTCGAGGATCGGCGACACGCGCTCTCGGATCGTGGCGAGGTCACCCCGCCGCCGGAGCGTTTCGAGAAAGCTCGACAGGTCGCGATGGCTCATCGGAGATGGGTGGCGCGCGCAGGGGAAACGACGCTCGTCCCGGCCGCCGCCTCCTGGCGCTCCTCCCGCGCCCCTCTCACCGCGACCGGAACCTCCGCGAGGATCTCGCCGACCCGTGTGCCCCGGGCATTCGTCAGCCCGGGGCGCACGTCCCCCGAAAGCGCCTCCGGGACCTTCTCCCAGACGCCGAGCCGCGTCAGGAGGTCGACGGCGACCGGCGCGCGCGCCCGCAACGACCCGTCGTCGATCTTGAAGGCGATCCCGAGGAGGCGCGGGGAAGCGACGCCGATCGCGTACACGCCTTCCGCGCCCTCCTTGCCGATCCAGCGACCGCTCCCCGCCTCGAGGAGCCTTTTCGTGAACTCCCCCGTTCCCGAGACGAAGAAGGGCGACCCCGTCATCGCGGCGACCATCCGTCGCCGGGCCTGCGCCGCCGAAGGCGGTTCTCCGGGGATCTCGCCGGGAGCGACGAGGCGCGCGTACGCGGCCGCGAGCCGGGAGATCGGCAGCCGGAAAACGGGAAGCGAGCACCCGTCGACGCCGATCTCGATCTCGGACGCGGGCACTCCCGAATAGAACGCGACCTTCTCGAGGATCCGTCGCTGGAGGGGATGGTCGGCGGCATCGTAGGTGGCCGGATCGAATCCGAAGAGGCGGCACGCGAGGAGCATCGCGGCGTGCTTGCCGGAGCAGTTGTTGTGGATCGCCGTCGGGAGCTTTCCCTCGCGGGCGAGCGCGGCGGCCGAAGCGGCGTCGGAGGGCGGGTGGGCGCCGCAGCGCAGGTCGGCCGTCGAGAACCCGCCCTTGGCGAGGATCGACTCCGCGGCCGCGACGTGGGCGGGCTCGGCGTCGTGCGAGGCACACGTCAGCGCCACTTCCTCGGCGGTCAGCCCGAAGCGCTCGGCGCCCCCGGCCTCGAGGAACGGCATCGCCTGGAACGGCTTCGCGGCCGACCTCCAGTAGACGGGCGTTTCGGGAGCGCCGAAGGCGGCGACGAGGTCACCCGAGGCGTCGCAAATCGCTCCGAATCCGCGATGGAGCGACTCGACCCGGCCGGCGCGAAGGATACGAGCGACGATCGGGTTCGCCGCCCTGCCGGCGTCCGGATCTGCCGCCTTTCCGGCGGCGGGACGTCCGGCCTCGCCCCCCGCCGGATTCGCCGCGTCGCTCGCCGGATCCGTCTCAGGCACCGGCGCCCGCTCCGATCAGCCGCACTTCCCGCTGCGGGAAGGGAATCGCGATCCCGGCCCGATCGAGCGCCTCCTTGGCGCGTTCGAGATACTCGGCGCGCAGCGCGCCGCGCCGCGACGGATCGCCGGCCCATACGATCAGCTCGAGCATCACGGCCGAATCGGCGAGCTCCTTGACGATCACCGAAGGCGCCGGCGAAGCGAGGAGCCGGTCGTCCCCTTCGGCGGCGCCGAGCAGAGCGGCCCGCGCGTCCTCGAC
>DASTIQ010000086.1 GCA_035717485.1 Thermoanaerobaculia bacterium
GGTCGACGCCGCCGCCGAAAAGCTGGCTCGGGCGCGCGGGCTCGCGGGAAAGAAAATCGCCTCTCCCGAATACCTCGAGGCCGCCCGGCTCCAGGCGGAGGGCGCGCGGCGCCAGCAGCGGATCGCGTCGGAGGCGCTCGACGCCGCCCGGTCGAGGCTGGCGGTCGGGCGGGAAACGCTCGGCCGCACGCGCGTGACGTCGCCCGCTTCCGGAACCGTCCGGGAGGTACGGGTGCGGCCGGGCGAGACCGTCGCGGAGTCTTCGCCGGTCGCCGACATCGCGGACCCCTCGACGAAACTCGCTTCGGTCGAGATCGCCCCGCGGGGGGCGGGCGCGATCGTCCCTGGAGCGGCCGCCCGGGTGACGGCGGGAGGCGCGACCGCGGCGGGGGTCGTCCGGGACGTCGGCGCAAACAAAACGGGCGGTTCCCCGTATGTGTCGGTGATGATCGCGCTTCCCTCGGCGCCGGGCGCCTGGCGGCCCGGGATGGCCGCCCAGGCGCGAATCGACGGCACGCCGCGCGAGGCCGTTCTGGCGGTTCCCGTGGCGGCGCTCGCGTCGCGGCCGGGAAACGGCGCCGCGACAGACGCCGTCTGGGTTCTCGCCGAGGGGCGGGCGCGCCGCCGGACGGTCGAAATCGGAGGCGTCGGGGAGCGCTTGGCGGAGATCACCTCCGGTCTCCGGGAAGGGGAGACGATCGCCCGAGGACCCGTTTCGGTTCTTCGCCGGCTGGACGACGGAGACCGCGTCCGCGTCGAGACGCGAAAGGGAGAATGAGTCGATGGCCCTGATCGAGATCAACGGGATCACCAAGGTCTACCGGATGGGCGAAGAGGACGTGCAGGCCCTCCGGGGCGTCTCCCTGTCGATCGACAAGGGGGAGTACGTCGCGATCATGGGTCCCTCGGGCTCCGGGAAATCCACGCTCATGAACCTGATCGGCTGTCTCGACACGCCGACCGCGGGCTCCTATCGCCTGAACGGAAACGAGGTCGCGCGGATGACCGACGACGAGCTCGCCGCGATCCGGAACCGCGAGATCGGCTTCGTCTTCCAGACGTTCAATCTGCTGCCGCGGACGTCGGCCGTCGCCCAGGTGGAGCTCCCGCTCGTCTACAGCGGCGTCCCGAAGCGCGAGCGTCACGAGAGGGCGGTCGAGGCGCTCCACGCGGTCGGCCTGGCGGACCGGATGTCGCACCACCCGAGCGAGCTCTCCGGCGGGCAGCGGCAGCGGGTGGCCGTCGCCCGGGCGCTCATCAATCGCCCCAGCCTGATTCTCGCGGACGAGCCGACCGGCAACCTCGATTCGAAGACGGGCGCCGACATCATGGCGCTCTTCGATACGCTCAACCGCCGCGGAAACACGATCGTCCTCGTGACGCACGAGGAAGACATCGCGGAGCATGCGCGCCGCATCGTGCGTCTCCTCGACGGCCGCATCCTGGACGACCGGACGAATCCGGGCGGACGGGGGGCCGCGTCCGCGCCGGCCCTCGCCACGGACACCCCGGCCTGACCGTCGGACCATTGCTTTCGGCGTCCCCCGCCGCTACGCTTTCGGGTCTCATGTCCGTCCGCCGCACCGTCGCCGCGGCCCTTCCGGCGCTGCTCCTCGCCCTTCCGGCGGCCGCTCTCCCGCGGGAAGACGAGCCGCGCGTCGCCTTTTCGGGAAACGTTCACCCGGCGATCGGCGAGGCCCGGGACGCGGGGCCCGTGGATCCGGCGTTCCCGATGCGCCGCATGATCCTCGTGCTCGGGCGCCGGGCCGGAGCGGAGGCGCAGATCGGCGCGCTCCTCGCCGCGCAGCACGACCCCGCGTCTCCGCTGTACCACCGCTGGCTCACTCCCGAGGAATTCGGCGAGCGATTCGGAATCGGCGACGACGAGCTCGGACGCGTCCTCGGGTGGCTGCAGGAGAACGGCTTCGCGATCGACGAGGTGGCGAAGGGACGCGGCTGGATCGACTTCACCGGAACCGCGGCCCAGGTCGAGAACGCGTTCGGAACGCCGATTCACGAGTTCACGAGCGGCGGCGCGATCCGCCATGCCAACGTCGCCGACCCGTCGGTGCCCGCCCGGCTGTCGCCGGCGATCGTCGGCATCGCTTCGCTGCACGACTTTCCGAAACGGTCGTACCGCGCGGCCGGCGCCGGGTCTCCCGAATATTCGAACGGCGGCACGCACTGTCTCGCCCCGGCCGATTTCGCCCGGATCTACGACCTGGAGCCGCTCTACGCCCAGGGGATCGACGGCACCGGACAGAAGATCGCGATCGTCGGCCGCGTGCAGATCGACGTCGCCGACGTCCGGAATTTCCGGAGCCGCTTCGGTCTTCCCGTCCGGGATCCGCTGGTGCTCGTGAACGGTCCCGATCCGGGGTTCTGGGACAAGGGGGAGGAACAGGAGGCCGACCTCGACGTCCAATGGGCGGGAGGCGTGGCTCCGGGCGCGCAGGTGACGCTCGTGGTCAGCCAGTCGACCGACGCCACGGACGGCGTCGACCTCTCCGCCCAGTACATCGTCGAACACAACCTCGCCGCCGTGATGAGCACGAGCTTCGGAGAATGCGAATCCGACATGGGGACGACGAACCTGACGTTCTACCAGCACCTCTGGACCCAGGCGGCGGTGCAGGGAATCACGAGCTTCGTTTCTTCCGGGGATACCGGCTTCGCGGGGTGCGACGGCGGACAGGACCTCAAGCCGACCGGAGCGGCCGTGAACGGCGTCGCCTCGAGCGACCACGTCGTCGCGGTCGGCGGTACCCAGTTCGACGAGGGGGGACAGACGACCCTCTACTGGACCGACAAGCCGGACGCGGCGACGGGACTCTCGGCGGTCTCCTACATTCCCGAGAAGGGCTGGAACGAGAGCCAGGCGGCCGGCGGTCACGGGCTCTGGGCCTCGGGCGGGGGCGCGAGCGCCTTCCGCGCGAAACCCTCCTGGCAGGCCGGGCCCGGCGTCCCCGCGGACGGAAAGCGCGACCTTCCCGACGTCTCGCTCGCGGCCGCGACGCACGACGGTTATTTCGTCTTCCAGGGGGACAACGGCGGCGGCGCGACCATCGGCGGGACGTCCGCGGCGTCTCCCGCGATGGCCGGGATCATGGCCCTGATCGTCCAGAAGGCGGGGGCGCGGCAGGGGAACGCGAACCGGGGCTTCTACCCGCTCGCGAGCGCGCAGTCCGCCGGATCCGGACCGGCCGTGTTCCACGACGTCGTCTCGGGCGACAGCGATCTCGTGGGGCTCGCCGGCGGCAAGTGCGGTCCCGGCTTCGACCTCGTGACCGGTCTCGGATCGGTCGACGCGTTCGCGCTCGCCAACGCGTGGGAGAGTCTTCCCCGGGAGACGATCCCGCCCCCCGGCCCCCGACGGATCGCTCCCGTCACCCAACCGGCTCCGCGGCCGGTCGATCGTCCGCGCGCCGGCCCGTGACGAACATCGCGTCTCCGTAGGAATAGAACAAGTAACCGCGGCGCAGGGCCTCGTCGTAGGCGGCGAGGATCCGTTCGCGCCCCGCGAAGGCGGCGACGAGCATCAGCAGGGTCGATCTCGGCAGGTGGAAGTTCGTCAGGAGCGCGTCGACGACCCGGAATTCGAAGCCCGGCCGGATGAAGAGATCGGTGGCGAATTCCCGCTCTCCGTGCCGCGCCCACGACTCGAGCGCTCTCGTCACGGTCGTTCCGACCGCGACGATCCTTCCGCCGCGAGACCGCGCGCGACCGATCGCGTCGATGGTCTCCGCCGGGATGCGCACCCTCTCGGCGTCCATCACGTGCGCGTCGGCGTCGGTGACCGCGACCGGCTTGAACGTGCCCGCCCCGACGAGGAGCGTCAGGTCCGCGATCCCGACGCCGCGCGCGGCGATCTCCTCGAGGATGGCGGGCGTGAAATGGAGGCCCGCGGTCGGCGCGGCGACGGCGCCGTCGGCGCGGGCGAACACCGTCTGGTACCAGTCGCGGTCGCGGTCGTCGTCGGGGCGGCGAATGTACGGAGGAAGCGGGACGTGTCCGATCGCGGCGAGACGCTCGGGGGTGAGGGGCGGGTCGAAGCGCACCCGGCGTTTGCCGTCGGGAAGCACGTCGACGACGCGCGCGCGCTGGCCCGCGGGAAACGCGATCTCGTGTCCCGTCCGGGCGCGGCGTCCCGGCCGGGCGAGCGCGGTCCGAATCCCGTTCTCCTCCTCGCCGAGGAGGAAGATCTCCACGGGACGGCCTTCCCGTTCGCCCAGGAGGCGCGCCGGGACGACGCGGGCGTCGTTCCGGACGAGGAGATCGCCCGGCCGCAGGCAGGAGGGGAAATCCGCGAACGTGCGGTCTTCGATCGTTCCGCCCGCGGGATCGACGACGAGCAGCTTCGACGTGCCGCGCGGCCGCGGCTCCTGCGCGATGCGGTCGACCGGAAGGGCGTAGTCGAACAGGTCGACAAGCACGCGACGATCATAGTAAAGTCTCCTTTTGATGCCGCCGCTCCCCGGTCGCGAAGTGATTCCCCCGACGGGGGATTTTTTTTGCGCCGGCCTCGATGGAGGGCGCTGATGGTCGAATCGCCCGCGCTCGTCAGGAAAGCCCGGATCATGGACGCGGAACGCATGGAGCGCGCGATCGTGCGGATGGCGCACGAGATCGCCGAGAGCGAGCGCGACCTCTCGGAGCTCGCCGTGATCGGGATCC
>DASTIQ010000087.1 GCA_035717485.1 Thermoanaerobaculia bacterium
CCGGGGACGCCGTGAACCCGGGAGGAAGGTACAGGGCGTAGCTCTCGGAAGGAGAGTCGGCGCACGGGACGCGGTCGACGACGACTCCCACGGGGAAGGGAGCGGCGGCGGCGGCCGCCGCCGCGAGAACGAGGGCCGCCACGCTCCCACGCATCCGCGGATTCTACGCGGCCGCCGGGAGGGCCCGCCCGGTGCCCGGCCTCCTCGACGTATCGCCGCGCCGGCGAAGGTTGATATCGTCCGCGCGTGCTCTTCCCGCCGAAATGACGACCGTTCTCTCGCGCATCGAAAACGTCCTGCGCGCGTGGGAGAGGCGTCCGTGGCCGGGGCTCCTCCTGGCCGCCTGCCTCCTCGCGTTCGCCAACGGAATGACCGGCGACTTCACGTACGACGACAAGGCGATCGTCCGCGACGACCCGCGCATCCAGGAATGGGGGAACCTCCCGCAGATCTTCACGACGCACTATTTCGGGGGATCTCTGGCGACGGGCACGTCGTACCGGCCGGTCGATCTGCTGTCGTTCGCGGCGAACTATCTCGTTCACGGCCGGTATCTCTTCGGTTACCACGCGGTGAACGTGGCCCTCCACGTCGCGAACACCTGGCTGCTCTTCTTCCTCTTCCGCCGCCGCTTCGGCGAAACGACGGCGGGGATCGCCGCCCTCCTCTTCGCCGTCCTCCCCGTCCACGTCGAGGCGGTCACCTCGATCGTCGGCCGCGCCGAAGTGCTCGCCGCGTTCTTCCTCCTGCTCGCGTTCTTCGCGGCGGCCCGCGCGCGCCGCCGGGGCCGCCGATTCCCCGTCGCGGCCTGGACTCTGTATTTCCTCGCGATCCTGACGAAGGAGAGCGCCGTCGTCTTCCCGGGGCTGATCTTCCTCTACGATCTCGCGGCCGACGAGGGATCGTTCGCGCGCCGCTTCGCCGCGCGGCTTCGCCGGCACGCGCTGTTCTACGCGGGGTTCGCGGCGCCGCTCGCGGCGACGTTCGCGATCCGCATCGCGGTCCTCCACGGCTTCCTGATCTCGAAGCAGGCGGGATTCTTCGAGCTGGAGAACCCTCTCGTCTCTCTCCCGACGCTTTCGCGCCTCGCCAACGCCGGCGCGGTCATGCTGCGGAACCTCGGCAGGATCGTCTTCCCGGCGCACCTCTCGGCCGACGAATCGGCATGGCAGCTGCCGATCGCGAAGCCGGGAGACGCGCTCTTCTGGGCGGCGCTCCTCGCGGTCGGCCTCCTCGCCGGATCCGGAATCGCGCTCTTCCGGAGGCGTCCCGCCGCGGGATTCGGGATCCTCTTCTTCTTCGTGGCGGCGCTCCCGACCTCGAATTTCCTCTTCGCGACCGGAACGATCATGGCCGAGCGGCTGATGTATCTCCCTTCGGCCGGAATCGCGGTCGCGCTGGCGGCATTCCTGCCGGGCGACGCCGCGGCGCTTTCGCGCCGGCCGGTGCGGGCGGCGGCCCTGGCGGCCGCGATTCTCCTCCTCCTCTTCCGGACGATTTCGCGGAACCCGGTCTGGGAGAGCGACGAGACGCTCTTTCGGAACCTGATTCTCACGTCGCCGAACAGCGCGAAGGCTCACTACGACTTCGCCTATGCGGAGGCGGACCGGCGCCGGCATCGCACCGCCTACGATCAGTACGCGGTCGCGACGGCGATCTACGCCCGCTACTACGACGCGTGGGCGGGCCGCGGGAGGATGGCGGGGGAGCTCGGCGACCTCGCGGAGTCGGTCGAAGACGGACGGAGATCGGTCGCGATCTTCCCCCCGTACGAGAACGGGTGGTTCACGATCGGCGATTCCGCGGAGCGGCGGGGCGATTTCGCGGCGGCCGACGCCGCGTACGCCGAGGGTCTCCGGAAGTGCCCGACCTCGTTTCCCCTCGCGTACCACCGCGCCGCATTCCTTTTCCGCCGAGGCCGGCTCGACGAGGCGGTGGAGGCCTACCGGCTGGCGATCTTTCTCAGCCCCGACATGGCGCTGAATCACGAGGACCTCGGGCGCGTCTTCTTCGCGAAGGGGTGGACCGAGAAGGCGGAGGTCGAGTGGGAAGCGGCGCTGGACGATTTCCCGACCGACGGCGTGGCGCTCTCGGGGCTCGCGCGGATCGCCGAGGAGCGGGAGGACTTCGACGAAGCCGCCGAACTGCGGGTGACGCTCTTCGACGCGAGCCGCGACCGGTCGGACCTGCTGGCGCTCCTCGTCGATCTGCCGCGCGCGCCCGAGACGTCGCGCGACGTCTCCCGGCGATGGGCGGCGTGGAGCCGGCGGCAGCCCTCGCTCTTCGCGGAACCGGCGATCGCCTCCCGGCGGCCGCCCTCCTCGTCCGCGCTCAGCGCGGTTCCGGGCCGGGCGGGGGCGGCTCCTCCGGCGCGATCGGCGTATCGGCGGAGCATCGCCGCTGGGCCGCGAGGTGAGGATGCGTCCGCTGATAGCGCAGGATCAGGCCGTGGACGAGGAAGTACGTCACGGTCGCGGCGAGCGCCGACGCGACGACGGAGCCGACGGTGAGCGCCGCGAGGTAATTCCACCCGCTCCCCCGCAGCGTGTGCCAGAACTTCTTGTGGAGGATCTCCCGCCACGGGAGGCGGGGAGCGAGCGACGGGGAGAGGCGGAGAATCTTCTTTCCGAGGAACTCCTCGAACGTGATCACCGGCACGACCGTCCACGGATTGACGACGAAGGTCCCCATCACGACGTCCACCTTCGAGAGGCCGAGCAGGAAGGCGAGACCGAGGGCGATCAGCGTGTGGAATCCGGTCAGCGGCGTGAAGAAGCTGATGGCGACGCCGAGGGCGAAGGCCGCGGCGATCCGCTCGGGCGGGTCCTCCTTCCCCATCAGATGGAGGATGAAGCGCTGCCATCGCCCCGAGAAGATGCTCATGCGAGGTGGTCGTATCCGCGCTCCGGCACCGGGCGGCGGCGGCCGCGCTCCTCGGCGAACACTCCCCGCCCCCGCTCGACGCGCCCGACTTCGGAGACCGGAGTCGCGAGACGGCGGCCGAGCGCGACGATCGCCGGGGCGCGGCGCGGGGACGCCGTGAAGAGGAGCTCGAAATCGTCGCTCGCCGCCGTGAGGACCCCCGAAGGGATCCCGGAGAAGACGAGCTTCACCCGGGACGCGCGCGCGAGCCGGTGCGCGTCCTTTCCGAGCCCGTCGGAGACGTCGATCATGGCGGTCGCCCAGCGCCGCCGCGCGAGGTCCCGCGCGAACGCGATCCGCGGTTCCGGATCGAGGTGGGGCTTCTCGCGCCGCGCCGGGGCTTTCCCCGCCCTTCGTTTCCGGAAGCCGAGCGCTTCGGCCGCCGCGCCCGCCGTCCCGGTCGTGAACAGGCGGTCGCCGGGAACGGCGCCCGAGCGGAGGACCGGCCGCTTCGCCCTTCCGACGAGGCAGATCGTGACGAACGTCGCCGGGGCGCGGGAGAGATCGCCTCCCCACAGGGCGGCCCCGAACGGGCGCATCTTCGCGAGAACGCCTTCCGCGATGCGTTCGGCGTACGAGGCGACCCGGCCCGGCCCGAGGCCGATCGTGAGGAGGTATCCCTCGGGGTCCGCTCCCATCGCCGCGAGATCGGAGAGGTTGGCCGCCGCGGCCCGGCGGCCGATCGCGCGCGGACGCTCGCCCCGCAGGAAATCGATCTCCTCGACGAGGGTGTCGGTCGTGATCGCGTAGCGGCCGCGCGCCGCGTCGATCACCGCGGCGTCGTCGCCGATTCCGACGGCGAGCCGGATTCCCTTTTCGCGCCGCCGCGGAGCCAGGCGCCGCGCGGCCGCGGCGAGCCGGGCCGTGAGCGCATCCTCCCCGCGAAGGGGGCTCATGCGGAGGGACGCGGGGGCTCGGGCGGAAGCGGGCCGCTCCGTTTCCTCGGGACGGGCGGTTCGGCCGGCGGAGCCGGCGCGGCCGGCAGGAGCGCCGCCGCGAGAACCTCGTCCACGCTCGAAACGTAGCGGATCTCGAGCCCCGCGAGAACGTGCGGCGAGATCTGCTCGACGTCGCGGCGATTGAATTTCGGCAGCAGGACGTGGCGGATCTTCGCTCGCTTGGCGGCCAGGACCTTCTCCTGGACGCCGCCGATCGGCAGCACCTCGCCGCGGAGCGTGATCTCGCCCGTCATCGCGAGGTCCTTGGAAACCGGGCGCCCCGTGAAAGCGGAGATCATCGCCGTCGCCATCGTGATGCCGGCGGAAGGTCCGTCCTTCGGGATCGAGCCCTCCGGAACGTGGACGTGGAGGTCGTGGTTCTCGAAGTACTCGTCGGGAATCGAGAGCTCCTGCGCGTGCGCCTTGGCGTAGGTCAGGGCCGCCTGGGCGGATTCCTTCATCACGGCGCCGAGCATTCCGGTCAGCAGGATGCCTCCCTTCCCCTTGACGACGCTCGCCTCGATGAAGAGCACGTCGCCGCCGACGGGGGTCCACGCCAGCCCCGTCGCGACGCCGACCTCGTCCTTCTTCAGGCGCTCCTCGGAGAAGAACTTCGTCGGTCCGAGCATCCGCGCGGCGACCGCGGGCGTGATCCGGAACTTCGTCTTCTTCCCGCGGGCGACCGCGACGGCGACCTTCCGGGCGACGGACCCGATCTCGCGCTCCAGGTTCCGCAGCCCCGCTTCGCGCGTGTACCCCTCGATGATGTGCCGCAGGCCGGCGGTCGTGAACTCGATCGCGTGCTCGGTCACCCCGTTCTCGTCGAGCTGCTTCGGGATGAGGTGCTGGCGCGCGATCTGGAGCTTTTCCCCTTCCGTGTATCCCGACAGCGAGATCACTTCCATCCGGTCGAGGAACGCCGGCTGGATCGGGTCGAGCATGTTGGCGGTCGCGACGAAGAGGACGCGAGACAGATCGTACGGGACGCCCAGATAGTGGTCGCGGAAGGTCGAGTTCTGCTCGGGATCGAGCACCTCGAGGAGGGCCGAGGAAGGATCGCCGCGGTAGTCGGCCCCGAGCTTGTCGATCTCGTCGAGCATGAAGACGGGGTTCGAGGTTCCGGCCTGCGAGATTCCCTGGATGATCCTTCCCGGCAGCGCGCCGACGTAGGTGCGGCGGTGCCCGCGGATCTCCGCCTCGTCCCGCACGCCCCCGAGCGACAACCGGATGAACTTGCGGTCGAGAGCGCGCGCGATCGAGCGGCCGAGCGACGTCTTGCCGACCCCCGGCGGTCCGACGAAGCAGAGGATCGGCCCCTTCATCGTCTTTTTCAGCGTCTTGACCGCCAGGAACTCGATGATGCGCGCCTTGATCTTCTCGAGGTCGTAATGATCCTCGTCCAGGATCCGGCGCGCGCGGTCGAGGTCCGACGCGTCCGTCGAGTAGGTTCCCCACGGGAGGCCGGTCATCCAGTCGAGGTACGTCCGGATGATCGCCGTCTCGGCGGAGTCGGGATGGCTTCGTTCGAGGCGCTTGATCTGCTTGCCGACTTCCGCGGCCGCCTCCTCGGAGAGCTTCTTCTCGCCGACGAGACGGCGGTAATGCTCGATCTCCTCCGAGAGCTCTTCTCCTTCGCCCAGCTCCTGCTGGATCGCCTTGAGCTGCTGGCGCAGGAAGTACTCGCGCTGCGACTTGTCCATCTCGCCGCGCGCCTGCGACGTGATCTCCTGCTGCATCGTGAGGACGTTGATCTCCTTGAGGATCTCTTCGTTGACGAGGCGCAGGCGCGGGATCGCGTCGACGGTCTCGAGGACGCGCTGGGATTGCTCGGCCTTGAGCTCCATGTTGGAAGCCGCGAGATCGGCGAGACGAGCGGTGTCCTCGAGGTTGGCGGCGATGAGCATGACCTCGGGCGAGATGTTCTTGCCGAGCGTGACGCTCCGCTCGAGGTTCTGCTTCACCCCGCGGACGAGGGCTTCCTCCTCCGGAGCCAGACGCTTCGACGGCTCCGGCTCCGGAACGCGCGTCACCTTCGCGCGGAAGTAGGGATCCTGCTGGAGGAACGAGTTGACGCGCGCCCGGGAGACTCCCTGGACGAGGAGGCGGATCCGGCCGTCGGGGAGCTTCAGCATGCGCATGATGGCGGCGAGCGTGCCGACGTCGTGGAGGTCGCCGGGAGCGGGGTTCTCGTTTTCGCTGTTCTTCTGGAGGGCCAGCATGATCACCCGCTGCTCCGCGAGGGCCGCGTCGACGGCGTTGATCGACTTCTCGCGGGAGACGGAGAGCGGCACGATGATGTAGGGGAAGACGACCATGTCCTTCAGGGGCAGAACGGGAACGATGTCGGGGATCGGGATCTCTCCGACGGACTCCGCCGGTTTTTCGAATTCCCTGTCGGGCATCACGAGTTTCCTTCCGAGATCCGGATCTGGATCTCGACGAACCGCCGGCGCTCCGTGGCCACTCTCGGAAGAGCGACCGTCAGGAGACCGTCGCGGAGCGTCGCGGAGGCCTGTTTGAGATTCACGGGGTAGGGGATCGGGACGATCTTTTCGAAGTCGCCGAAGAAGCGCTCCATGCAGAGGAACTTCGCGCCCTCCCCCTCCTGGGGTTCGGCGCGCTTGACGCCGCGGATCCGCACGCGGTTGCCCTGGGCCGCGACGGAGAGGTCCTCGGCGGAGAGTCCGGGAACCTCCACGATGATGCGGACCTCGTCGGCGTCTTCGAGGACGTCCGCGTTGGGGTCCCACGCCGCGGCCGTGGCGAGCGCCGCACGCTGGTTCTCGAGGATCCCGGAGAAGAGGCGGTTGAGCTCCGACTGGAGGCGCGTGATTTCCATGAGCGGCCCGAACAGGCCGGCGCGTCTCAAGAAGGGCTCTCCGTCGCCCGGGTGTTCCCGGCTCCCGCGTCGGGCTCCAGGCGCGGGGAGACGCGAGCGAGACGGGATGCGGGCCCGGCTGCCGCGTCCCGAGGCGTACCGGCGGCGCACGTCGGACGCGCGCCCGTATTCACTCGATGGATCGCCGCGCCCACTATCTTGCTCCCTTGGGCTGGCGGCGGCCGCTCAGCAGCGTCTTCAGCTCGTCCAGGAACTCTCCGACGTCCTCGAACTGCCGGTAGACGGACGCGAAGCGTACGTAGGCGACTTCGTCGAGTTCCTTGAGGCGTTCCATGACCAGAGAGCCGATCTCGCGCGTCGTCATTTCGCGATCGGCGCTCTCGTGGAGCCGGTTCTCGGCCTCGTCGGCGATCGCGTCGAGGCGGGCCGAGGGGATGGGCCGTTTCTCGCAGGCGCGTGAAAGGCCCGCCCGGAGCTTCTTGCGGTCGAACGGCTCGCGCCGCCCGTCGTTCTTCACGACCATGTAAGGGATGTCCTCGATCGTCTCGTAGGAGGTGAATCGGCGGTTGCAGACGGTGCACTCGCGGCGGCGGCGGATGAATTCGCCGTCACGCCCTTCGCGGGAATCGACCACCCGGTCTTCCAGCCCTCCGCAAAAAGGGCACTTCATCCGGCTAATCTATCCGATTCGCAGTTTCCCGCCGCGGTCGGCCGGCGGGAGCGCAGAAATCCGCCCGTTCGCGGGAGCGGGCCGTTTCGGGATCAGCGCGGCTCGTCGGCGGCGGTTTCGGCGAGGGCCGCGAGAGACTCGCGTTTCCGGCGCGGTCCCGCCGCGAAGAGCCAGAATCCCAGGACCGTCACCGGCGTGAAAGCGATGAACCAGTAGACGATCGCCAGCCCGGTCGCGGCGTCGACGTCGATTCCGTAGAAGAGCGTGAGCGCGACCTGGCAGAGCTTGTGGAAGCCTCCCACCCCTCCGGGCGTGGGGATCGCGAGACCGATCAGCGTCGCGACGACGATCAGGATCGACGCCGCGGGCGCGAGCGGCAGCCGGAACGCCCGGAAGAGGAACGCGACCTGTCCGCACACGATCGTCCAGAGCAGAACGGAGAGGAGCGCGGTCGCGGCGAGCGTCGGCCCGTGACGAACCGGGCGCATGCCGTCGAGAAACGACGAGAACGCGTCTTCGGCCGGCTTGCGGAGCCGGGCGGGAAGCCACCGGGTCATCCGCGACACGAGCTTTCGGGCGCCCTGCCGGCGTCCCGTCGCGACGAACGCGATCGCGAAGAAGACGGCCGCGCCGGCGCCCGAGACCAGAGCGAGCGCCCGCATGCTCGAAAAAACGGCGGCCGCGTGGCCCGAGAACGCCGGGTGGAGGCCGGGCCAGAGACCGTAGACGAGAAAGAGGGCGAGGACGGTCGTGAGGTCGAAGACCCGCTCGAAGAGGACCGACGCCACGCAGGCCGAGAGCGGCACTCGGGTCCGCCGGGCGAGAACGACCGGACGGACGACCTCGCCCGCCCGGGCCGGGAGGACGGTCGAAGCCGCGAACCCGATGCACGTGGCGGCGAAGGTCGGCCCGAAATCGACCTCGCCGACCGGCCGGAGCAGCACCTGCCAGCGCCAGGCCCGCAGCGGAATCGCCGTGAGAGCGCACGCCAGGGAGAGGAAGAAGGGAATCGGGGCGACCTGGGCGATCCGGCGGGCGACGTCGTGGAGATCGACCCGGGCGAGGAAGAAAACGAGCAGCGCGACCGCGAGCGCGACCGAGGCGACGACCTTCCCCCGGTGCGCGTTCCCCATGCCGCCTTCTACCATGAACGACCGTGTTTTCCCTTGACTTTCTTGGACTTCGCCCCGAAAATGACTCCAGCTTTATCGGTCGAAACGAGCTCAACTGCGGAGGGTGAAAATGCGTCGATTGGCTCTCGGGCTCCTCGTTGCTGTTTGCCTCGCGGCGTCTTCCGCGCCTTCGAGGGCGGCGACGCTGTTCGGAAATATCGACAACCCGCCGTCCGGGCCTTCGATCGTCGACGGGGCCAACTCCGCCTTCCTCGTGCAGGGGTGGGTGGTCGGAAGCGACGGAGTCGGTCGCGTGGACGTGCTCGTCGACGGCCAGATCGTGACGAGCACCAACGCGTTCGGCCAGAGGCCGGACGTCAACGCGGCGTATCCGGCGCTCCCGAACTCGCTCAACTCCGGCTGGTCCGTCTACATCGACTCGACCGCGCTCCTCAACGGGATGCACACGATTTCCGCCGTCGCCGTCGGGCTCTCCGACGGCAGCTCGGCGCCCGACACGGCCGACCTCGGCAGCCGGCAGGTGCAGGTCGACAACGCCAGCCTGAACCTCCATCCGTTCGGCGAGCTCCAGTATCCGGTCGACGAGTCCACGATGCGATCCATCTGCGGGAGCGCCGCCCCGTCGGGACCGACCGGCTGCGAGTTCTCGCCGTGTCCCCCGGGCGGGGGACCTCCCCCCACGGGAACGATCAAACGCGCCGATCTGAACATCGTGACCGGCTGGGTCCTCGACACCGGCGCCCGCTCCGATGCCGGCCAGACCGGTTACGTGCAGCTCCTGATCGACGGCGTGATCATCGCCGACACGCGCCAGGACTGCGTCGAGCTCTCCGGCGCCTTCACGAACTGCTACGGCCTCAACCGGCCGGACGTCGAGAGACTGTTCCCCGGGTTCGTCAACTCCGACAATGCCGGATACGTCTTCAGCTTCGCGGCCGTGGACGACGGCACGGGACATCTCGTGCTCTACACTCCGTTCGGCAGCGGGCTCGATGACCAGGACGTCAACGTCAGGAGCATCACGACGATCGTCCCCGGCAAGCACGACATTTCGATCCGCGCGGGCGACGTCGCCGAGACGGTTTCGCTGATCGGCACGCCGATCTCCGTCAATTTCACGACGGGTTGCAACGGCGTCACGTCGATCGATCAGTCGGCGTTCGGAAACATCGAGACGCCGGTGAACCAGCAGGTCCTGACCGGCACCGCCGAGATCTCCGGCTGGGCCTTCGATCCGGACGGGTACTCGTGCCACTCGACCAACTCGCTGTCCCACATCGACGTCGACGTCGACGGACGCTACACCGACATCGTCACGAAGCAGCCCTGCGGGATTCCGTGTCCGCCGGACACCAACTGTCTGGTCGTCAACCCGGACTGCCAGCCGTCGGCGCCCGGCAGCAACGACGACAACGCGCCCGCCGACTGGTGCCTCATCCGCGCCGACGTCCCGGTCCACGACATCCGGGTGCCCGCGTCGTTCCTCAGCAAGAATCCGCCGTGCAACGACACGGCGGCGTCGTGGACGGCGGGCGACGCGAAGGTGGGCTGGTCGTTCGCGCTCGACACCACCCAGCTCGCCAACACGGCGCACGACCTGAACGTCTACGCGTCGGATTGCCGCGGCTACCGGACGCTGATCGGCCGGCGGAAGTTCGTGGTCTTCAACGACCCGAGCCGCCAGAAGGTCACCGCCGCCGCGCATCCCGCGCCGGCCCCCGCGACCGTGCAGCGCCACCCGTAAACGTCGCGGGAGACGCATCGAGCCGGTCGGCGCGCGGTCTGGCCGGAGGCTGGGCGGACGTTCATCGGTAAGGTTTCGCCGATGGACGTCGACCGGCATTACGGCCGGCTCGCGCCCGGCTTCGGCGTCGACGGCCAGCCGACATTCGGCCGATCCCGGGTAGGAGCTTTTCCGTCCGGGAGCAGCGAGCGGTCGGCGCAGGGCATTGCGATTCCCATCGTCCGCTCCGCTGGGAGCATGGCGTTGCGGATCGCGGGGGCTCTCGCATCGTGAGAGCGATCGCCGAAGTCGCCGAGGCTATGACTCCGCGACGGTCGCGCCGCGCTAGCGCTTCTTGAAAGCCCAGGCGATCGCGATCCCCAGCAGATACAGCACCACCATCGGCACCGCGAAGACGCACTGGGTCATCATGTCCGGGGTCGGCGTGATGACGGCCGCGACGATGAAGATGATCAGCACGGCGTACTTGAACTTCGCGAGCAGGAACCTTTCCGTGACCAGGCCGAGGCGGGCGAGAAAGAAGACGAGGATCGGGAGCTCGAAACAGAGGCCGAGCCCGAAGATCGTCTTCGACGCGATCGACAGGTATTCGTTGATGGTGATGACCGGCATGAACCCGGTGCTCGTTCCCATCCCGACGAGGAACTCGCACACCCGCGGAAACGCCACGAAATAGCCGAACGCGCATCCCGTCAGGAAGAAGACCAGCGTGACGAGCAGGAACGGGATCGCGTACCGGCGCTCGCGGCGGTAGAGAGCCGGGGAGATGAAGAGCCAGACCTGCCAGAGGAGGAAGGGGGACGCGATGATGATCCCGCCGTAGAGCGCCACCCGGAAATACAGGATGAACGGCTCCGGCATCGTCGTGAACGCGAGATGGGTTCCCTTGGGGAGGTAGGGCTGGATCGGCCGCTCGATCCAGCGAAACAGCGTCGGCGAATAGGTCCAGGCGCCGATGAACGCGACCGCGATCGCGAGGATCGACCAGATGAGCCGGCGGCGGAGCTCTTCGAGGTGGTCGAAGAACCCCATCCGGGGGAGCTCTTCGTTCGGCTCCCGGTCGCGATTGTCGACGATCGGCAAGGACGTGGAGGCCGCGCCCGTTTATCCCGGCTTGACGGTCGGATCGACCGCCGGCGGGGGGGGAGCCGGAGCGGGGGGAGGCTCGATCTTCGCCTCTTCCTTGAGGCCGTCCACCTCCCGCTGGATGCTCTGCTTGAAGTCGTCGGAAGCTTTCTTGAACTCGGCGAGGCCTTTTCCGAGCGACTTGCCGATCTCCGGGAGCTTCTTCGGACCGAACACGATCAGCGCGACGATGAAGATCAGGATGAGCTCCGGCATTCCGATGGACCCGAGCATGGGCACCTCTTTTCGGGGGTATTCTGTCCCGGGGGGCGACGACGCGTCAATGAGGCGAATCGATCTGAACGAGCGCCTGGCGACCCCGGCCTCCGCGTGCGAGAATGAACGGACCCCTTCGCGCGTTGCGGGGGGTTGGAGGACCCGGGTGAAGCGGAAAACGTTGCTTTTCTTCGTCGGAATCGTGGCCGGAGCGACCCTGCTCGGGGGAGCGGGAGGCAGGAGAACGAGCGCCGCCGATGCGGGCGCGTCGCCGTCCCTTTCGGAGTACGCCGAGGTCGTCACGGCGGCCGGCGACTGGAGCGCCGAGAAAACCGCTCCGGACAAGCTCGTCTACGCCTCGATCCGCGGGATGCTCTCCCGGCTCGACCCCCACACGAACTTCCTCGATCCCAACGAGTTCTCGTCGATGGAAGAGAAGCAGCGCGGCTCGTTCTACGGCCTCGGGATCTCGATCCAGAAGCGGCAGGGGCACGTCACGGTGATCTCTCCGATCGAGGGAACCCCTGCCTGGAAGAAGGGCCTTCGCGCGGGCGACATCATCACGCGGATCAACGGCGAGCCGATCGACGACTGGACCTCGGACGAGGTCGTCCGCCACCTGAAGGGTCCGAAGGGAACCCAGGTGACGATCACGATCCGGCGGGCGGGTTTCCACGAGCCGATCGAAATGACGATCACCCGCGCCGAAATCCCGACGAACTCGGTCCGCTACGCGTTCATGCTCACCCCGGAAGTCGGGTACGTCCATCTGGCCGAATTCACGCACACGTCCAGCCACGAGGTGATCGCGGCGATCGACAAGCTCAAGCAGCAGGGAATGAAGAAGCTGATCTTCGACCTGCGGGGCAATCCCGGCGGCGTCCTCGACCAGGCCGTCGACATCGCGGACATCTTCCTGAAGAAGAAGGACAAGATCGTCTACACGCGCGGCCGGACGTCGTCTTCGGACCAGGATTTCTACGCTCCGGGAAACGGTCCCCACTACGAAGGTCCGCTCGTCCTGCTCGTCAATCGCGGTTCCGCGTCGGCGTCCGAGATCGTCTCCGGGGCGATCCAGGATCACGACCGCGGCCTGATCGTCGGCACGACGACGTGGGGCAAGGGGCTCGTGCAGGGCGTCTACCCGCTTCCGTATGGGGCGGGGCTCGCGCTGACGACCGCGAAGTACTACACGCCGTCCGGACGGTGGATCCAGCGCGATTACTCGAATTTCTACGACTACATCAATCCCGACGACGACGCCTCGGACAACCGGGACGCCGAGGCGAAGAAGAGCGGGAAGGTGTTCTACACGGACGCCGGGCGGCCGGTGTACGCGGCGGGCGGGATCACGCCGGACAGCATCGTGCGGTACGACAAGGCCTCCAAGTTCGTCCAGCGGCTGCAGGCGCACGGCGTCTTCTTCAACTTCGCCGTCGACTACCTCGCCGGCCACCCGAACGTGCCCGAGAACCTGCCGGTCGACGAGACGCTCCGGAACGCGTTCTTCCGGTTCGTGCAGGACCAGGGAGTCGAGGATGCGGCCTC
This sequence comes from Thermoanaerobaculia bacterium, assembly GCA_035717485.1. Lineage (NCBI taxonomy): Bacteria > Pseudomonadati > Acidobacteriota > Thermoanaerobaculia > Thermoanaerobaculia bacterium. Next base: position 13,136 of record DASTIQ010000087.1, read on the forward strand.
GGTGCGGAAGGACTACGAGGCGGATCCTTCGAAGGACCTGATCGACGCGAGCATCCGCACCGAGATCCTGAATTCGAAGTACGGCCTCTCCGAGGGATGGAAGAGCGCGCTGAAGACCGACCGGCAGGCCCAGGCCGCGCTCGCGTCCTTCCCGGAGGCGCAGCGGATCGCGTCGCTGCCGAAGAAATCTCCGTCGGGGAACGAGACGCCGACGACACGCGCCTCGCGATAAAGAGTCGCCAGCGGCGCGCCGCCGCCTGGAAGCGATCGCCGGGCGTCGCTCAACGCGGCGCGGGAGACGGGACGTCGCCGGCGGGCACGCACTCCGGGTAGCCCGAGCGAGCTTCCGCCACGGTCTATCGCCGCGCCAGATCCTGCATGGCGGCGAGCCGGTCGGGATGCCCCAGACAGATCATCGTGTCTCCCTGGGCGACGACGTAGCTCGAGTCCGGGTTGAAGATCGACTCGCCGGTCGTCTTGTTGACCGCGACGACGATCACGCCGTGCTCGCGGCGGATCGGGCTGTCCGAGAAGGGGACGCCGCAGAGACTCGACGAGGGCTGCACGTGGATTTCCTGCATCTCGAGCTCGACGTTCTGCTTGCCGGTCGCGAGGTGGATGAAATCGACGACGGCGGGCATCAGCAGGTGCTGGACCATCTCCCGTCCGCCGATCTGGGTGGGCGCGATGGTCCGGTCCGCTCCGGCGCGCTTGAGCCGGGCCGAGGCGGCGTCGTCGCTCGTCCGCGCGACGATGCGGACTCCGGGGTTGGATTCGCGCGCCGTCAACGTCACGTAGAGGTTGTCGGCGTCCGACTCGAGCGCCGCGACGAGCCCCCGGGCCCGCTCGATTCCCGCCTGGGAGAGAACGCCCTCGGTCGTGGCGTCGCCGAGGATGACGTCCTCGCCCCGCTCGATCCGGTCGCGGACGGCCTCCTCGTTGCGTTCGATGACGACGAACGGGACGCCGTGCCGCCCGAGCTCCTCCGCGACGGTGCGGCCGACGCGGCCGTGGCCGCAGACGACGTAGTGTCCTTCCATCCGCGCCACGCGACGTTCCACCTTACGCCTCCAGAAGACCCGTCCCATCTCGCCTTCGAAGACGAAACGGGTCGCGATCGAAGCGGCGTAACCGACGACGCCCACGCCGCAGACGAGCAGGAACGCGTTCAGCTCGCGTCCCGCCCGGGAGAGGGGAGGCATCAGGCCGTGGCCGAGCGGCGTCACCGACAGGAGCGCCGTGTAGAAGGCGTCGAACCAGTCGAGCCGCTCGATCGAGCGGAAGAGGATCCCGCCCAGGAGGAGGACCGCGGCGAAGAGCGCGAGGGCGCGGTAGAGACGTTGCATGGGGCATGGATCTCGGAACGATTGTACCGCCGGGCGGGGAGTTCGGCGCGTTTCCTCCGCTCCCGGTCATTCGTGTATTGTTCGACCTGCCGGCGGGATCGTCGCCGCCGACGGCGGCTCCGCCGCGAGGGACCGCGACACCTCCTCGACCCTGGCGAAGAAGCGGAGGAAGTTCTCCCCGAGCACTCCGCGGACGTCCTCCTCCGGGTGCCCGCGCCGCAGGAGCTCTTCCGTGATCCGGGGCAGCTTCGAGACGTCCTCGAGGCCGTCGGGCGGATCGGGGATGCCGTCGAAGTCGCTGCCGATGCCGGCCGCGCCCGGTCCCGCGATCCGCATCACGCGTTCGATGTGGTCGACGACCTTCTCCCAGCCGGCCCGGCCCGGCGGCACGGCGTCGAAGAGCGCGTTGGACTCCTTCTCCAGCCGCAGGGGATCGGAGGCGTGTTTCGCCTTCAGGGCCTCGTACCGGGGAGCCAGGGCGGCGATCCGCGCGCGGTAGTCCGCGGCGGCGCCCGCGTCGACGAACATCGCGCTGACGTTGACCATGACGACGCCGCCGCCGGCGCCGATGCGGAGGATCTGGTCGTCCGTGAGATTCCGGGGAATCGGGGAGAGCGCGCGGCAGGAGGAATGGGACGCGAAGACGGGCGCGCGGGATGCCGCGAGCACGGCGTCGAGCGTTTCGTCCGAGACGTGCGAGACGTCGACCATCATTCCGAGGCGGTTCATCTCCCGCACGACCGCGCGTCCGAAATCCGTCAATCCGCCGTGGACGCGAGCCTTCTTCGGATCGAAGTCGGGAGAGGTGAACGACCCCGAGGAGTCGGCCCAATGGTTCGTGTTCGTGTGCGTGAGCGTCATGTAGCGGACGCCGAGCCGGTGGAAATCGCGCAGGGCGCCGAGCGAATCCTCGATCGCGTGGCCGCCTTCGATCCCCGTCAGGATCGCGATCTTCCCCTCGGTCTTGATCCGCCGGACGTCCCTCGCAGACGCGGCGAAGGCGAGCTCGGCGGGATGCGCGTCGACGACCCGGTGGACGAGATCGACGAGCTCGAGCGCTTTCTTCGCCGCGCCCCCCGCTTCCGCGTAAACCGCCGGGACGTAGGCGGCGAAGAACGCCGCGGACAGGCCCCCGGCCTTCGCGCGCGGGATGTCGAAGTGGCGCGTCGCGCCGGGGACGGCGATGTCGGCCCATTTTTCGTCGAGCTCCCACGGGACGTCTTCGTGCGTGTCCACGACGATCGCCTCGCGGTGGAGGCGGGCGGCCCGGAGGGCGGTGTCGTCGGCGTCGGCCGGAACCGGGGAAACGGCCGCGATCACCGCCGCCGAGATCCTTTCCGCACGTCATCCTCCCGCGGCATCGTTCCTCCGAAGGATTTCCTCGACGAACTCGCGAACGGCGCCGTGTCCGCCGGGCCGTTCGAGCACGAGGTCGACCCGGCCGCGGACCTCCGCCGGAGCGTCCGCGGGGCAGGCGGAGAACCCGCAGGCGTCGAAGAGGGGGAGGTCGGGGAGATCGTCACCGCAGGCGGCCGCTTCCGCCCGCTCGATCTTCCACCGCGCGAGGTAGTCGCGGACCGCGGCGCCCTTGTCGCGGACTCCCTGCTTCAGGGCGCGCACGCCGAGGTCCCGGGCCCGGACGACCGTCGCTCCCGAGACGCGGCCGGAGATCCACGCGACCTTCAGACCCGCTTCGATCGCCATCTTGATCCCGTGTCCGTCCTTCGTGTCGAAGACCTTCATTTCGCGGGCGCGATCGTCGATGTACAGGCGCCCGTCGGTCAGGACGCCGTCCACGTCGAAGAAGAGGGCGCGGATCTTCAAAACAGGCCGACGCCCCACAGGTCGTGCAGGTGGAGCGCGCCGATCAGGCGCCCGGCGCCGTCCACGACGAAGAGCGAGGTGATCTTCGCCTCTTCCATCCGGCGGAGGGCCGCCGAAGCGAATTCCTCCTCCGCGATGGTCCTGGGATTCGGATGCGCGCATTCCCCGGCCGTCTTCGCCAGGAGCCGGTCGTCGGACTGGAGGAGCCGGCGGAGGTCGCCGTCGGAAATCGCGCCGCAGAGCGTGCCGTCGTTTCGGACCACCGCCGTGATTCCCATCAACTTCGCCGACATCTCGTGGACCGCGTCGGTCATCCGCGTTTCGGGCGCGACGCGCGGGATGCGGTCGCCGCGCCGCATCAGGTCGCGCACCCGCAGGAACTTCTTTCCGAGCTTCCCTCCGGGATGGAGGGCGGCGAAGTCCTCCTCGCGGAACCCGCGCTTCTCGGAAAGCGCCATCGCGAGCGCGTCCCCCATCGCCAGCATCGCCGTCGTCGAGGCGGTCGGCGCGAGGTTCAGGGGGCAGGCTTCTCGGGAGATCGCGACCGAGATCGCATGATCCGCCGCGCGCGCGAGCGTCGATTCCGGGGTTCCGGTCATCGTGATGAGCGGGATCGCGAGGCGTTTGAGGAATTCGAGCAATCGGCAGATCTCCTCGGTCTCCCCGGAGTAGGAGAGCGCGAGAACGACGTCTCCGCGGATCACCATCCCCAGATCGCCGTGGATCGCCTCCGCCGGATGGAGGAAGAAGGCGGGTGTTCCCGTCGAGGCGAGCGTCGCCGCGATCTTCTGTCCCACGATCCCGGATTTCCCCATCCCGGTGACGACGACGCGTCCCTGGCAGGAGTGCATGGCTTCGACCGCGCTCTCGAAAGCGGGGCCGACGTTTTCGATCTGCTCGCGGACGGAGTCCGCCTCGATGCGGAGGACTTTCCTGGCGCTGTCCAGAATCACTGACCAAGTCTAGCGCGTCGATCCATCGAGTGATACGGGCACGGCAGATGAGCATTCTGGCCGCGGGTCAGACGTCCGCATCCCCGTCGGGCTCGCGTGCTCGACGGCCCCGATCGTCTCGTCATCCTGTTCCCTTTTGGCGTGGGCGGAACGGGGTCCGACGCGCTCAGTGGGCGGAGCGGGACCTGAGCGGATGCTCCGGGTTCCAGCGGCGGCGCTGCAGCTCCAGGAGGTATCGCACGATGCGGTCGGAGGGAACGAAGCCTTTCACGTCGCTTTGGATCTTCGCTCCCGGGTGCTCGCTGCGGAACCACCCGCTGACGGCCTGGAAGAGCTGACGATGCGACATGGGCGAACCTCCGGGGTCGGGAGGAATGCAAACGCCACGCCACGGGGCTTTCCCAGGGGTTGGTCCTCGATCCCGCGGGGCCGGGATTCCGCATCGTCCCCGCGGGACGAGATTCCCCGGGCCGGACCGGCACGCTCAGAGGTGGAGAGTTCTCACCAGGAACGCGGCCATCTGCTCGCGCGGCACGCTCAAGTTCGGGCAGTACATCCCGCCGCCGCAACCGAGCGTGATCGATTCGCGGGCGAGCTGCTCGATCCATGGGGCCGCGAACGCGCTCGCCGGGACGTCGGAGAACATCGTCCCGGTCGCCGCCGGAGGAACGTAGGCGCTCCCGTGCTCGGCGCGGAGGAGCAGGATCGCCATCTGGGCACGCGTGACCCCGTTCGTCGGGCAATAGGTCGTGGCGCCGCACCCGCTCGTGATCTTGCGCCGGCTGAAGTCCTCGATGAAATCGTAGGCGTAAGAGCCGGGAGGAACGTCCGAGAAGATCTGGGGCTGGCCGGGCGGCGGGACGAAGGCGTTCAGGCCGCGCTCGATGAAGACCGCCATGTCCGCGCGGGTGACGAGTCCGGCCGGACAGAACGTCGTCGCCGTGCAGCCCGGCATGATTCCCCAGGCGGCGACCGTGTAGACCGACGGGGCGAGCCCGTCCGAGGAAGAGATGTCCGTGAAGCCCCCGGCGGCCATGCAGGCGGGGGAAGAGGACGCCGCGTTGACGATCGTCGGCCGCATCTGCTCCGAGATGCACCGCGAATGGAACTTCAGGGAGATCTCGCTCCAGCCGAACAGATGGCAGTAGCTCATGATGGTCCCGACGCCGGGACCGGGGTCGACGTTCGGTCCGCTGTAGCAGCCCGGCTCGCCGCCGTAGCACTCGTCGATGGGAGGCGAGTAGCAGTGCGTGTGGACGGACCCGAAGTTGTGACCGAGCTCGTGCGCGACGGCCTCCACGTCCCACACGTCGCTCCCGGCGGGCGGGGAGTGGAAGTTCGTCATGCTCCCTTCGACGTTTCCGACGACGGCGTATCCGCCCGCCCAGTGCGCGTCGGCGGAATCCCACTGGTCGCCCTGGCAGATCGTCGAGAGCCAGGCGACTCCGCCCCCGAGGTCCTTGCCGCTCAGGAACACCACCGTCGACCGCGCCGTTCCCGAGCCGTGCGCGTGCCAGTAATCGCCGAGCTGGAAAAGGGCGGAGATCGGGCTCGTCGCCGTCCACGGGTCGCTCGCCGTGGTCCAGACCCGGAGGAACCCGATCTTCAGGCGCGTCTTCAGGTCGCGCCAGTAGATCGCCGAAACCGCGGCGAGCTCGTTCGAGACGTAGTTCCGTTCCTTCGCCGCGTTGCCGAATCGCTGAAAGAGCTCGTAGTCCGTGTCGACCGCGACCACGGCGGCGAACGGCTGGCCGGTGTCGGCGACGGCCGTGAGCAGCGCCTCCCGTGTGGCGGGGGCGGTCATCCGCTCCGCGTCGCACCGCCAGGCTCCCGCGAGGGCCGCCCATTCCTCGGGAGAAAGCCGGCGGACGACGTGGTCGGCGGTTTCCCGCTCCCAGCGGCCGCGCGGCTCGATCGCGAACGTGTCCGCGCCGCGCTGGACGATCGCGTGAACGCTCGCGCGGAACGCGGAAAGAAAGACTCGCGATTGCGGGTCTCCGGCGACCGTGCCTTCGTAGAACGCCCCGTCGGGAAGGGGAGCGTCGGTTTCGACGCCCGCCTCTCCCGCCTCGACGTTTCGGGCGGCGTCCGAGAAGAGGTCGAACCGGCGGAGCTCGAGATCGACGGATTCCGACGCGTCGAGCGGAAGGCTCCGGACCGTCACCGTTTCCTCCGCTCGGATGCTCCGAAGCTCGTTCAGGGCGTCGGAGCGGAGGAGAACTCCGAGCTCACGGGGGGTCCCCGCCGTGGCTTCGGATTTCACCGCCGGCGGCCCCGCGCGTGCCACCGGCGAATCGATCGCGCGGGCGGCGCCCGGATCGGCCGAACCGAGGAGCGAGAGCAGGAAGACGCCGGTCGCGAGCGGGAACCCGGGGCGGATCATCCGGAAACCGTAGCACCCTCGGGCGGTTTCGGCACTGTCCGGACGAACAGGTGCGGCTCAGCGAACCCGGTCGGCGATGTCGAGCACGTCCCGGATCATCCGCGGCAGGTGCCTCACGTCGAGCTGCGTCGAGGCATCGCTCCTGGCGTGTTCCGGGGCGTCGTGGATCTCGAGGAAGAAGCCGTCGACGAATCCCGTCGCGGCGGCGGCGCGCGCGAGGACCGCCGCGTATTGCTTCATGCCGCCCGTTTCCTTGCCGCCGCCCGGGAGCTGCATCGAGTGGGTGACGTCGTAGACGACGGGGACGCCGAGCGCCGACATCATCGGGAAGGCCCGGAAGTCGACGACGAGGTTGTTGTAACCGAACGTCGTGCCGCGCTCGCAGAGCATCACCTTCCGGTTGCCCGAGGCCGCGCACTTCTCGACGGCGAAGCGCATGTCCGAGGGGGCGACGAACTGGCCCTTCTTGATGTTGATCGGCCGGCCCGTCTCGGCCGCCGCGGTCAGGAGGTCGGTCTGGCGGCAGAGGAACGCGGGAATCTGAAGGACGTCGAGCACGCGGGCGGCCCTGGACGCCTGTTCGGGCGCATGGATGTCGGAGATGACGGGAAGACCGGTCTTCTCCTTCACCTCCGCGAGGATGTCGAGACCTTCCTCGAGCCCCGGGCCGCGGAAGGACGTGATCGCCGACCGGTTGGCCTTGTCGAACGACGACTTGAAGACGATCTTCGCGCCGGTCTTCTCGGAGACGGCCCGGATCTTTCGCGCCATGGCGAGCGAATGCCTGCGCGATTCGATCACGCAGGGGCCGGCGAAGAAGAGCGGGGGAGCGCCCCCGCCGATCGCGAAGCCCCGGGCGATCTCGATCCGGGAGGAAGCCATCGCCGGGGAGTCTATGCGAAAGCCGGGCGGCCTCGCGCCTCCGGCGACGCCGTCAGGTCCGGTCCGTTCGCACTCCCGCCTGCTCGGCAGCGGTCGCGTCCGCTTCCGCCTTGACCGCCGCGCGGTGCGCCTTGGCGGCCCGGATGAAATCGCGGAAGAGCGGGTGACACGCGAACGGCTTCGACTTCAGCTCCGGGTGGAACTGGCAGCCGAGGAACCACGGGTGGTCGTCGTGGATCTCGATGATCTCGACGAACTTCTTGTCGGGAGACATCCCGGTGAACGAGAGACCGTGCTGTTTGAGCTGGGGGAGGTACTCCTGGTTGACCTCGTAACGGTGCCGGTGGCGGTCCCAGACGAGGGACTCGCCGTACGCGCGGGCCGCGAAGGAGCCGGGAGCGAGCTCGGCCGGATACTTGCCGAGCCGCATCGTCCCGCCGAGCGCGTCGACGCCGATCAGGTCGCGCAGCTTGTAGATCACCTTGTGCTTCGGTTCCTCGTCGAATTCGGTCGAGTTGGCGCCCTCGAGCCCGCAGACGTTCCGCGCGAACTCGATGACCGCGCACTGGAGCCCCAGGCAGATCCCGAAGAACGGCACTTTCTTCTCGCGCGCGTAGCGGATCGCCCGCATCATCCCCTCGGTCCCGCGCTTCCCGAACCCGCCCGGGACGAGGATCGCGTCCGCGCGGAAGAGGTCCTCGGGGTAGTTCTCTCCCTCGAGCGTCTCCGCGTCGATGTAGGTGAGCTTCACCTTCACGTCGTTGGCGATCCCGCCGTGCACGAGCGCTTCGTTCAGGGACTTGTAGGAATCGCCGTAGTCGACGTACTTGCCCACGACCCCGATCTCGACCTCGCCGTGGGGCGACTTGATGCGGTTGACGAGGCTCTCCCACTTCCCGAGATCGCGCTCGTAGTGCGGCAGGTTCAGGAGATCGAGGATCTGCGTGTCGAGGTTCTCGGACGCGAACGCGAGGGGCACCTCGTAGATCGAGGGGACGTCGCGCGCCGTGATGACCGCTTCGACCGGCACGTTGCAGAAGAGCGCGATCTTGCGCTTGATGTCGAGCGGCAGCGGGCGGTCCGTCCGGCAGAGGAGGATGTCCGGCTGGATCCCGATCGACAGCAGCTCCTTGACCGAATGCTGCGTCGGCTTCGTCTTCAGCTCGTCGGAGGCCTTGATGTAGGGGACGAGCGTCAGGTGGACGTTCCCGGCGTTTCCGCGCCCGACGTCGAGCCGGAACTGCCGCATCGCTTCCAGGAACGGCAGGGATTCGATGTCGCCCACCGTTCCGCCGATCTCGATGATGACGACGTCGGCGTCGGAGGAAACCGAGCGCATCGCTTCCTTGATCTCGTCGGTGATGTGAGGGATCACCTGGACGGTCTTGCCCAGATAGTCGCCGCGCCGCTCCTTGTCGATGACCGCCTTGTAGATCCTCCCGGTCGTCGTGTTGTTCAGGCGGGATCCCGTCATCGACGTGAACCGCTCGTAGTGGCCCAGATCGAGATCGGTCTCGGCGCCGTCGTCGGTGACGAACACTTCGCCGTGCTGGAACGGCGACATCGTTCCCGGGTCGACGTTCAGGTACGGATCGAGCTTCGCGAGGGCGACGGTGAAACCGCGCGCCTCGAGAAGAGCGCCGATCGAGGAGGCCGCGATGCCCTTGCCCAGCGAGGACACGACGCCGCCCGTGACGAACAGATATTTGGTGCTCATCGAGGCCTCCTTCGTTCGATCGAGTTCGGGTTTTCGAGGGGGTGAGACGCCGTTTCCGAGGTGTTCGGACAGACGAGTCCGGGAAGAGGAGCGATCCCGTTCATGCGTGCATTCTTGTTAATATTAATCGTGCGTTCCCTTCCCGTCAAGAGAAGCGCCGTCGCCGTATGGCTCGCCGTCGCCGCCGCGTCGGCCGCGGCGGTCCGCGCGGTCGACCTCCGGTGGCGGCGAATGGAATCTTCCGTCACGGGCGACGCGCGCTGGATCTGGTCCACCGACGACGTCAAGTCCCCGGCGCCGACGCGTTTCACGGCGATCCGTTCGATCGCCCTCGAGGAAGGGGCGCCCGGCGCGCGCGTGAAGATCTTCGTGGATCGTGCGTATCGCCTCCTGCTCGACGGCGTTCCGGTCGGTTCCGGCGCCATGAAACCGGGAGACCCGATGGACGTGTGGGATCTCGCGGGCCGGCTGACGCCCGGGACTCACGTCTTCGCAATCGAAGCGGCGAGCCCGACGGGAATCGGCGGGATCCTTTTCGCGCTCGACATGCCGGGGCGCGGGCGCGGCGCGCTCGTTTCCGACGCGTCGTGGCGGATCGGCGGGCGTCCGGCGTTCGTGTGGGGCTCGCCGCCGATGTACCCGTGGGGCTTTCCCGCGCCTCGACGATGAGGCGCGCGAAGCGGGCCGCGACGGGCCGTGCGGACGGCCGGCCGCCTCGAGCTGCCGGGATCAGGCGCCGGGAGCGTCATCCATGAACCGCCGGGAGCTGTTCGGCCTCGCCGCGGCGACCGGCGCCGCGCTCTCGTGGCCGGCGTCGGGCGCGGGCGACCCCGCCGCGCCTCCGGCGGCGAAACGGCGGATGCGGATCGACGGCTGCGGAGAGGCGTTCGATCCGGACGGCCCCTGGCCGCTCGGCGGCGCCGCGCTCGCCTCCCTCGCGGCGGCCGGGCTCACCGCCGTCAACTTCACGGTGGTCGGTCCCGGAGCGGACTTCGAGAAGACCGTTCGCGCGGTGGCGTTCGTCCAGGGCACGGCCGACCGTTTTCCGGATCGGCTGATCGTCGTCCGCCGGGCCGCGGATCTCGATCGCGCGGCGGACGAGGGGCGGACCGGTCTCGTGATGGGGTTCCAGACGACCGGGATGCTCGGCGAGGACCTCGATCGAATCGACGTGTTCGGCCGTCTCGGCGTCCGGATCATGCAGCTCACGTACAACGACCGGAGCCTCTACGGCGACGGATGCCTCGAGCCCTCCGACGCGGGCCTCTCGCGGCTCGGGCGGCGCGCCGTCGAGCGGATGAACGCGTCCGGGATCACCATCGACGTCAGCCACTCGGGCGACCGGACGACTCGGGAAGCGATCGAAGCCTCCCGGAAACCGATCGTGATCTCGCACGCCGGATGCCGCGCCGTCTTCCCGCATCCCCGCAACAAGGAGGACGCGGCGCTCAAGGCGCTCGCCGATCGCGGCGGCGTCGTCGGCATCTACCTGATGCCGTTCCTCTCCGCCGGCCCCGGACCGATCACGCCCGAGGACCTCCACCGGCACGTCGCGCACGCGGTCGAGGTCTGCGGCGAGGATCACGTGGGCATCGGGACCGATCAGGGCGTCTCTCCCGTCGAGGACACCCCCGAGTATCGGAAGAACCTCGCGGCGGAAGTCGAGGCGCGCCGCAAGGCGGGCGTGAGCGCGCCGGGAGAAAGCGCGGACCGCCCGCCGTTCATTCCGGAATTCAACCGGGCGGACCGGTTCGCGAGGCTGGCGGAGGACTTCGGGCGCCGGGGAATGGCGCCGGCTGTGATCGACAAGGTCCTCGGCGGGAATTTCGAGCGGGTGTTCCGGGAAACGTGGGAGGAGAAGTGAGAGTCGCCATCGCCCTGATGTTCGCGGCGGCCGCGGCGGCGGGCGCCGCGGAGCCGGATCGGTACACGGTCCTCCTGTCGGGCAATCGAGCGGGAGAGGAGACCGTGCTCCGCCTTCCCTCGGGAGAGCTCCGGATCCATTTCGAATTCAACGACCGCGGGCGCGGGCCGAAGATCGACGAACGCATCGATCTCGACGGTCGGGGATGGCCCTCGGCGATCGAGATCACGGGAGTCGACTATTTCAAGGGCGCCGTCGAGGAGCGATTCCGGCGCGAGGGGAGAAGGGCGACCTGGAAGAGCGACGTCGAGCACGGGGAAGCCGCCGACGGCGGGTTCTACCTGGCGTTCAACGGGGCGCCCGTGGAAGTGGGCCTGCTCGCCGCGGCGCTCCTTCGCGCCCCGGATCACGGCGTCGCGCTCCTGCCGGAAGGGCGGGCGGCGATCGAGGAAGCGGGGGAGCGGACCGTCCGGAAGGGCGGCGCGAGCCGCGTCGTCCGCCAGTACCTCGTGACGGGCCTCGACTTCGCTCCTTCCCGCGTCTGGCTGGACCGGGACGGGGGCTTCTTCGCTTCCGTCAGCCCGTGGCTGACCGTCGTCCGGGGAGGATGGGAAGGCGCGGCGGCAGATCTCGCGGCCGCGCAGGACGAATCGGCGGCGCAACGGCAGAAAGCGCTCGCGGCGCGGCTGGCCCACCGCGCGCCCGCGATCGCCTTCACGCATGCCGCGCTCTTCGACTCCGAGAAAGCCTCGATCGTTCCCGCGACGACCGTCGTGGTCTCGGGCGGGCGGATCGCGGCGGTCGGGCGCGACGGCGCCGTCGCGATCCCGTCCGGCGCGACCGTGATCGACGCCGCGGGAAAGACCCTTCTTCCGGGGCTGTGGGACATGCACGTCCACCTCTCCTCCGCGGCGGACGGCCTCCTCGACATCGCCAACGGGATCACGACGGTCCGCGACATGGGCAACGACCCCGATGCGCTCCTCGGGTGGAAGAAGCAGTTCGACGAGGGAACGGCGGTCGGCCCCCGCGTGGAGCTCGCGGGCCTGGTCGACGGCAGCGGCCCGTACAGCGGCCCGATCAAGATCAAGGTCGACGACGAGGCGGGGGCGAAGGCCGCCGTCGACGATTACTTCCGCCGGGGATACGCCCAGATCAAGATCTACAGCTCGATCAAGCCTGAGCTGATGCCGGTGATCGCCCGCCTGGCGCATGCCCACGGGATGCGCGTGTCGGGGCACGTGCCCGCGTTCATGACCGCCGATCAGTTCGTGCGGGAAGGCTCCGACGAGATCCAGCACGTCAATTTCCTCTTCCTGAATTTCCTGTTCGACAGGGTCAAGGACACCCGGACGCCGGCGCGGTTCACCGAGGTCGCGGAGCACGGCGCCGAGATCGATCCGTCGCAGGATCGGGTGAAGGCGTTCCTCGACCTCCTCGCCGCGCATCGGACGGTCGTCGATCCCACACTCGTCGCCTTCGAGACGATGTTCGTCGGAAAGAAGGGGACCGTTTCACCGTCGTACACGGAGATCGCGGATCGGATGCCCGCGCAGATCCGCCGCGGCTTCCTCTCCGGGAGCCTCCCGATCCCCGCCGGGAAGGAAACGCGCTACCGGGATTCCTACCGGTCGATGCTGAGGATGGTGAAGGCGCTCTACGACCGCGGCATTCCGATCGTGGCGGGAACCGACGACCTCGCCGGGTTCTCGCTCGCGCGGGAGCTCGAGCTCTACGTCGAAGCGGGGATTCCGCCCGCGGACGTGCTGCGGATCGCGACCCTCGGCGGCGCGCGCGTGATGCGCCGCGATGCGGAGCGCGGATCGATCGCTCCCGGCAAGGCGGCCGATCTGGCGCTCGTCGCCGGCGACCCGAGCGCGCGGATCTCCGACATCCGGCGAGTCGAGATCGTCGTCAAGGACGGCGTTCTCTACCGTCCGTCGGAGATCGACGCGGTGATCGGGGTCGAGCCGCTCTCCTGACAGGGAACATTCTCCGCGGGCCGCCGTACAGCTCTCCAGGAGGAGCCATGCTCGCATCCGTTCTCCAGGACCTGCGCTACGCGTTCCGCATTTCCCGTCGAAATCCGGTCGTCATCGCGACGGCCGTTCTCTCCCTCGCGATCGGGATCGGAGCGGGAACGACGATCTTCAGCGTCGCCGATGGCCTCCTCTTCCGCGCGCCGTCCGGCGTCGCCGACCCGGACCGCCTCGTCGACGTCGGCCGGAGCCAGAATGGCGCCGGCTTCGACACGAACTCCTATCCGAACTTTCGCGACGTCCGGGAGAGGGCGACCGCCTTCTCGGGGGTGTACGCGTACCCGATCGAACCGGAGCCGATCACGATCCGGACGCCCCGGGGAGACGCGGTTCTCGTCCACGGGAGCGCCGTCAGCGCGGATTTCTTTCGCATCCTCGGCGCGCGGCCCGCGCTCGGTCGTTTCTTCACGGCCGCCGACGGCGAGAAGGGGGGAGAGACCGGGCTCGTGGTCCTGAGCGACCGCCTGTGGAAGGAGCAGTTCGGATCGAACCCCGCGATCGTCGGAGTGACGGTGACCCTCAACGGCGTCGCCTTTTCCGTCGCCGGCGTCGCCCGGAGGAACTTCCAGGGGACGACCCTCCTCGTCCCCGACCTCTGGTACCCGCTGACGATGGCGCCGCGGGTGACGCCGCGCCTCGGGTCCGGCATCCTGGAGAGCCGCGCCTCGGCGTGGCTCCTCATGGGGGCGCGTCTGAAGCCCGGCGTCACCCTCGCCCGCGCCCGCGCCGAGCTCCGGACGATCGGGAAGACGCTCGCCCGCGAGTACCCGGCCGACAACGCCGGACGGGGCCTCGTCGCCGAGAAGAGCACCCGGTTTCCCGGCAACACGGCCCCGCTGGCTCGCTTCGTCGCGCTCCTCGCCGCGATCGTGGGAGCGGTCCTCGCCGTCGCGTGCGCGAACGTCGGCGGCGTGCTCCTGGCGCGCGCCGCGGCGCGACGGCGGGAGATCGCGGTGCGGCTGGCGATCGGCGCGGGCCGCGGCCGCCTCGTCCGGCAGTTCCTCACGGAGTCGGTTCTCCTGTTCGGCGCCGGCGGCGCGGGCGGGCTGCTGGTCGCCAGAACGCTTCTCCTGCTGCTGGAGCGGCTCCTTCCCGCGCTCCCCGTCCCCGTCGGGGTGCCTCTCCGGATCGATCCGCGGGTGATCGGCTTCGCGGCCGCCCTGTCGCTCGGATCGTCGATCGTCGCCGGGCTCGCTCCCGCCTTCCACGCCTCCCGGGGCGACGTGGCCGGCGCGCTGAAGTCGGACGGGGGAGGATCGCCGCGACTCCGCCTCCGCGACGCGTTCGTGGTGGGACAGGTCGCGCTCTCGCTCCTCCTGGTCGTCGGGGCCGGCCTCTTTCTGCGCGCCCTCCGGCGCGCGGCGTCGGTCGATCCCGGGTTCGAAGCCGCGGGCGTCGATCTGGGGTCGTTCGATCTTTCGACCGCCTCCGGCGGCGAAACGGGCGCACGCGCCGCCGGGGAGCGAATCCTCGAGGCGGTGCGCGAATCCGCCGGGGTCGAGTCGGCGAGCCTGACGGCGGTCGTTCCCCTCTCGGGCACGGGTCTGGGACTCGGACGCCTCACGGCGCCCGGAGGGACCGCTTCCGGCGACGGCGGGATCGCGGCCGACTGGGACGTGGTCGAACCGGGCTACTTCCGGACCCTCCGGATTCCGTTGGCCCGGGGCAGGGAGTTCACGGAAGCCGACCGCGCCGGCGCGCCCGACGTGGCGATCGTCAACGAGACGGCCGCGCGACGGATCTGGCCGGGAGGCGACGCGCTGGGAAAGACTCTCGTCCAGGATGACGCCCCTCCCGGCGCTCCGCCGCGGCTCCGGACGCTCACGATCGTCGGCGTCGCCCGGGACGGGAAGTACCGGTCGCTGGACGAGCCTTCCCGCCCGTTCGTCTGGGTCCCTTTCCGGCAGCAGTACGTGCCGCGCGTGACCGTCGTCGTTCGGGGGCGCGGCGGGCGCCGGGCCGGCGGCGTTCTGCGCGCCGTCGCGGCGGCCGCGGTCCCGGGCGTTCCGCTCCTTCGCGTCGAGCGGCTCGAGGACGCCGCGGCGACGGGGCTCCTTCCGCAGCGCGTCGCCGGGGCCGCGTCCGGCGCGCTCGGGGCCGTCGGGCTCCTGCTCGCGGCGATCGGCGTCTACGGCGTGACCGCCTACGCGGTCGCGCGGCGGACCCGCGAGATCGCGATCCGCGTCGCCGTCGGCGCGGCCCCCCGCGGGATCGTCCGGATGATCCTCGGGAAGTCGCTCGCGCTCGCCGCCGCCGGAATCGGCATCGGCCTCGCGCTCGCGGCGGCCGCGGGAGGCCTCGTGAAAGCGCTCCTCTTCGGGATTCCGCCTCTCGATCCGGCGACGTTCGGAGGCGCCGCGGCGCTCTTCCTCCTCGTCTCCGCCGCCGCGGCGCTCGGGCCGGCGGCGCGAGCGGCCGGAATCCAGCCGCTGGAGGCCCTGCGGAGCGAGTGACGCGGCCGGGAAGGCGAGCTCAGTCGGCGCGGGGCGACGTCGCGAGGCCGGCGAGAGCTTCCCGGGCGGCGGCGCAGAAGGGGTTCGCGCCGTCGTACCCGGCTTTCGCGATGATCTTCTGGTAGAGCGCGATCGCCGTGTCGCCGTCGGAGTACCCGATCTCGCAGATCTGGGCGAGCGTGAAGAGGACGTCGAGGCTCTCGGGCTCGATCGAGCGCGCCTTCTCGCAGAAGACGCGCGCGACGTCGAAGCGCTCTTCGTCGGCCGCGAGTCGGGCGCGTTTCAGGTACAGATCGACCTCGGCCGAGCGCTCGACGCGCGGCGCGTGGATCCTGAGGCTCGTGAGCTTCCCCGGAGGAGGTGTCGTTTTCATGGGCTCCCGTCCGAAATCGTCGTTCCGGGCCGCCGCGGCGCCAACGGCGCGCCGCCGTCCGGCCTGCCGATTTTCAGTGTAGGGCAATATTGCCGAACGTCAAGATTTTTCGTGCATTTCGCCGAGAATGGACGGTTCGTCGCCCGATCGGCTCGAGGCGTCGCCGCGCCGGCCTAGGAGATGCGTTCGACGAGGCCTTCCGCGGCGAGCATCAGCGCCTCTTTCGCTTCGGAGGCGGGAAACGGCGAGAGCGCCTCGCGCGCCGCGCGCGCGTTCTCGAGGGCGAGGGCGCGCGTGCGGGCGACTCCCTGGTGGCGCTCGACGATCGAGAGGATCTCGAAGGGGGACACGCTGTCGAATTTCCGCTCCTTGAGAACGCGAGCGACCTTCGCGCGTTCCGCGGGAGCCGCATCGGGGAGGGAAAGGATGAGCGGCATCGTGAGTTTCCCCTCCCGCAGATCGGAGAGCACGGGCTTGCCCACGACCGATTCCCGGGCCGTATAGTCGAGCAGGTCGTCGATCAGCTGGAAAGAGATGCCGAGCCGCCGCCCGTAGAGGGCGAGGCGCTCGGAGGCCGCCTCGCTGCCGTTCGGCGCGAAGTGGGCGGGGATCCGGCACGCGGCCGAGAAGAGCTCGGCGGTCTTGCGCCGGACGATTCCGAGCGCCCCCTCCGCATCGAGCTCGACGTCCCCCTCCCGCTCCAGACCGATGATCTCCCCCTCGATCATCGCGAGGGTCGTCTGGGAAAGGATCTTCAGGATGGTGAGGTCCCCCTCCTCGAGCGCGACGCCCATCGACTTCGTGTAGAGGTAATCGCCGAAGAGGACCGTCAGGTTGTTTCCCCAGAGGGAGTTGACCGATTCCCGGCCGCGGCGGAGCTTCGCCTCGTCGATGATGTCGTCGTGCACGAGGGTCGCCGCGTGGATGAACTCCACGACCGCCGCGTAGCGGACGTCGGTCGATCCGCTCTCGTACCCCAGGAGCTTGGCCGACAGCAGCAGGAGGGCGGGGCGGATCCGCTTCCCGCCGCCGCTTCGGAGGTAGTCGCCGATCTTCGAGATCGTGGCGACGGGGGAGTCGCAGAGGCGGATCAGCTCCCGTTCGACTTCGGCGAGCTTCGGCGCGATGAGGTCGTAGGAGCGCCGGAGCTCCTCTTCGCGGGGACGCGCGGCGCTCTTCATCTCCGGGGAATCTTACATCGGCCGCGCCGGCCCAAGATCGGCTATTCCACAAGGCGAGTACTGTCGGGATTGGAGCGCGGCGATGCATCGCCGCGCTTCTCTCTCTATCTGTAGTTGAGGAACTGGAGAGGCAGCCCGAAATCCTCCCCCCGCAGCAGCGCGATGACCGCCTGGAGGTCGTCCCGGCTCTTGCCCGTCACCCGGACCTGGTCCGCCTGGATCGAGGCCTGGACCTTGATCTTCGAGTCCTTGATCGTCTTCACGATCGCCTTCGCCTTCTCGGTCGGGATTCCCTGCTGGATCTTCACCGCCTGGCGAACCGTCGCGCCGGCCGCGGGCTCGACCTTCTGGAAGTCGAGGGATTTCACCGCGATCCCCCGCTTGACGAGCTTCGTTTCGAGGATGTCGACCACGCTCTTCAACTTGTGCTCGTCGTCGGAGGAGAGGGTCAGCTGGAGCTCCTTCTCGTTCCACTCGATCTTCGACTTGCTCCCGCGGAAATCGAAACGCGTCGCGATCTCCTTCGAGGCCTGCTGGACGGCGTTCAATACTTCCTGGAGATCCACCTTGGAAACGACGTCGAACGAATTGTCCTGGGCCATGGGGATCCTTTCCGACCCGGCGGCGATCCGCCCCGGGTCACGGCTCGTTTTCGATGATGCGCGTGCCCGCGGGCGGATGGATCGCGAACGCCGACGCGTCGAGCGGGGGTTCCGTCCGGAAGCCCTGGAACCGGAACTCCGTGCGGTCGCCCGCGGACGACTGGAACGACAGCGCCGCGGGAGACCCGTCCGGCGAAAGCGCGAGACGGATCCAGGAAACTTCCGACCCGCTCTGCTTCGGGGTGACGAGGATCGACGCTCCTTCGGGCCGCTCCTCGAGATCCAGGGTGTTGCGCTTGCGCAGGTCGTCGGCCGTCTCGAGGAAGATCAGGGGAAGCTGGGCCCGATCCTCTTCGGACAGCGCCCGGACGGTCATCTGCCGCTCGGAGGGGGAGTAGAAGCGCGCGACCTTGCCGTCGAACGTGAAGGTCTTCTTCGGCGATTCGTAGTCGAACCGGAGGTTCTCCGGCGCCTGCACGACGATCTCGCCGCTTTCGCGGCGGCCCTTCGAGAACCCGGCGGGGGTGAAGGTCTGGACGAACGAGGCCCGGTGGGCCTTGCCGTCCCGGAAGTAGCGCGCCGCCCGCGCGAGTTCTCCGGCGGGATCCGCGGCGCCGGCCGCCGCGGCGAAGAGGAGCGCCGCCCCGGCCGCCGTCCACCGCGCGCGTGCGGTGAACGCGGCGTTTCTCGCGCGCCCGTCGGGTCCTGGTCTCGCGCGCCCGTCGGGCGCGACGGCCGCGTCTCTCAATGCCGGAAGTGCCGCCGGGGGGCGAGGAGGAAGGCGAGCTTCCTCTCGTCGGCGGCCGCGAAGATGTCCGCGTCGCGGATCGACCCGCCCGGCGCGACCACGGCCGTCACGCCGGCGTCGGCGAGGAGATCGAGCCCGTCGCGGAACGGGAAGAACGCGTCGGACGCGGCGCTCGTGCCGTTGACCGGGAGGTTCGCCTTCATCACCGCGAGGCGGCAGGAATCGACCCGGCTCATCTGGCCGGCGCCGATCCCGACCGTCTGCCGGGCATTGGCGATCACGATCGCGTTCGACTTGACCCGGCGCGCGACGGTCCACGCGAGCTCGCAGGCGGCGCGCTCGATCGCGAGGGGCTTGCGCTCGGAGACCACCCGCCAGGCGGACGGATCGTCCGGCTCGTTGTCCTGTTCCTGCAGCAGCAGCCCTCCGCCGATCCGCTTCCAGTCGACGCCTCCATCCGGCGCCCGGCTGACGGGGAGCTGGAGGAGCCGGATGTTCGGTTTCTTCGCGAACGCGACCTTCGCCTCCTCCGTGAAAGCGTCGGCGGCGACCGCCTCGACGAAGTGCTGGAGCACGAGCGCGGCGACCGCGCCGTCGACGGTTCCCCGGATCGCGATGATCCCGCCGAAGGCGGCGAGCGGGTCGCACGCGAACGCGCGTCCGAACGCCTCGAGCGGGTTGTCCCCGACCGCGGCCCCGCAGGGATTGTTGTGCTTGACGATCACGGCGGCGCTCCCGCGGAGGTCGCGGGCGAGGCGCACGGCGGAGTCGACGTCGAGCAGGTTGTTGAACGAGAGCTCCTTTCCCTGGAGCTGCTGGAAACCGATGAGCTCGTCGGCGGCGGAGGCCCGATCCCGGTAGAGGGCGGCTTTCTGGTGCGGATTCTCGCCGTACCGGAGCGACGCCTGCTTCTCGAATCCGAAGAGGAGCGTCTGGGGAAACGGATCTCCTCCCGAGACCTCCCGCGAGAAGAAGTTCGCGATCGCGGAGTCGTAGACCGCGGTGCGGGCGAACGCCTTCGCCGCGAGCCGTTCGCGGGTCGCGGCCGACGTCCCGCCCGTCTCCCGGATCTCGGCGAGGACCGAGGAATAGTCGGCGGGATCGACGAGCACCGCGACGTGGGCGTGGTTCTTCGCGGCCGCGCGGATCATCGCGGGACCGCCGACGTCGATCTTCTCGATCGCGGCCTTTCCGCGCGCCCCGTCCGCGACCGCCTTCTCGAACGGGTACAGGTTCACCGCGACGAGCTCGAACGGACGGATCTTCTGGTCGGCGAAATCCCGGGCGTGCCCCGGATCCCCCGGATCGCCGAGGATCCCTCCGAAGATCTTCGGATGGAGGGTCTTCACTCGCCCGCCGAAGATCTCCGGGAACTCCGTGATCTCCTCCGCGCGGGTCGCCGCGACGCCCTCGCCGCCGAGGTGCGCGGCCGTGCCCCCGGTCGACACGATCTCGACGCCGAGCGCCTGCAGCGCGCGGGCGAAGTCCGCGAGCCCCGTCCGGTCGGAGACCGACAGGAGCGCGCGGCGGACGCGCACGGGAGCGCTAGCGGGGGGCGCCGTCGACGACATAGGGTCCGTTTCGTTCATCGAGCTTCTTCGCCGGCCGGGCGTCTCCGCCGGCGCCCGTCCAGATCGCCCAGAGGAGGTTGGTCTCGTCGGCGACGATCCGCGCCGCCGCCGCATCCGCCGGGGCCGCCGCGAGATCCGCCCGCGCGGACCGGATGGACCGGGCGGCCGGACCCGGGTCGCCGGACGCGGAGGCGGCGGACACGCCCGGAATCCGGTACGGACCCGCGCTCGCCGACTCGAACGCCGCCTCGCTTCCGCGCGCGTCGGACAGCTCCGCGGAAAGCACGCCTCCGACGGCCGCGCCGATTCGGGCGATCGCCTCCGAGAACGGCGCCCGGGCCAGGATCGAGCGCGAGATCGCCCGCGCCTCGCGCTCGAAGTCGGCCGGCGGCGGGCGGCGCGCCGCTTCCCGAACGGCCGCGAGGAATTCCTTCCGATATTTCACGATCATCGCCGACAGATCGGGAGGGGCCAGGCGCGTCCCGGCGATCGCGAGCTGGAGCGCGGCGCGATCCGATCCCGAGAAGGATGCCGCAGCGAGGAGCAGCGAGGCCGCGAGTCGCATCGGGCCGGCATTCTATCCCGGAGGCGCGTACGTCCCGGCTCACGGGAGCTCGACGATGCGTTCCCGCAGCTCGACGCCGCGCTCGCGAAGCGCCGAGAGCAGCTTCGCCGCGGCGGTCTCGTCGCGGCCGACGTGTTCGAGCGCGCGCACCCCCGGATCCGCGTAATCTCCGGCGGCGAGCATGCGCGCGACGATCGCGCACGGAAAGCCGGTCGTCCGCGCCATCGAGGTCGTGCCGGTCTCGCGGTCCGTCCGGTCCGTGAGCTCGAAGACGTGGCGGCGGCGCGCGCCTCCACGGGTTCCGTCGACGACGACCCGGAGGACCGTCAGCTCTTCGGCGCCCGCCGGGAGCTTCCACGCCGCGAAGAGGAGCCGCTCGGTCAGGTCGCGCGGCGAGACGGGAACGCCCCGGACGGAAACGGGCTTCTCGTCGAAGAAACCGGTCTCGCGAAAGACCCGCATCAGCTCGGCATGACCCGGATAGCGCATCGTCTTTTCCTTCATGTCGCGCGCCGGGATCGTCGAGAGCACGGTCCGGAGACCGTCGGTGAGGAACGCCTCGAGCGTCCCGACCCCTTCGAAATCGAGCTTTTCGATCTCCGAGAGCGCCGGCTTCACGACCAGGCGGCCGTTCTCGACGACGCGCGCGGGACGCGTGTATTCCTCGATCACGTCGGTCGCCGAGAAGACGATCGCGTATTCGTACGGCCAGCGCCGCACCGCCGGGAGGCCGCCGACGTAGATGACGAGGCTCTCGATCTCGTCGAGCTGCGCGTCGGCCCGGCCGGCGGCGAAGTTGGAAAGTCCCGGGGACACGCCGCAGTCGACGACCGCGGTGACGCCCTTCGCCCGGGCCTCCTCGTCGAGATCGAGGGGGTCTTCCGGCGCGAACGAGATGTCGGCGATCGGCTTGCCGGCGGCGATCACCGCGCGGAGCATGTTCCGCCCGAGGAATCCGGGAACGGCGCCCACGACGACGTCGGCCCCCGCGACGACTCGGCCGATCTCCTCCGCGGACGAGAGGTCCGCGGCGCGCGTCGAGAGGCGGGCGGAGGCCCGGAGCCGCCCGAGGGCCTCTTCCGAACGGTCGAAGACCGACACGGCGAATTCCGGATCCGCTGCGAGATCGCGCGCGATGACGCTCCCGACGAGCCCGCATCCGAGGACGGCGGCTTTCTTCATGCGCCGGGGATTCTACGCCGCAATTCTCCATCCCTGGGTCGGGCGGATTTCGGAGGACTCGCGTTCCGGCGGCTCAGAACAATTTCAGGATCAGCGCCGAAGCCGACACGCCGTGGATCCCGTGCGACACGACCGGGACGCCGACGTCGAAGCGGATCAGCGAATTGTTCCAGGGGCCGTTCAGCTGCCCCGAGATCCCCGCGCCCGAGTAGTACGCGTGGTGGAAGCCGGAGTACGCGTCGTTCAGGATCGCCTGGTCGTAGAGCGCCTCGAGCCGGATGATGTTCTCGATGTTCAGGCCGTAGGAGAGGTTCATCACCCACGCCTGCCGCGTGCGGAGCGCGCCGCTCTGGTAGCCGCGGATCGGGTTCCCCGAAAACGCGCCGAACTCGTAGCGCGAGAACCGGTCGAGGTCGTTGCCGGAGAGATACGTCAGCCCCGCGTGGATCTTGCGGAAGCCGGTGAAGTAGTAATCCTTCGCGATCGAGGCCGAATACTTCTCGTAGTCGCGCTGGGCGGGGGTGAACTCGGAAGCCCCCGGGATTCCCCAGAACGCCCACTCGTTGCGGCGGAAGCGCGAATAGTCCAGCACTCCGTTGAAGCCGCTGACGTTGGCGGTCAGCTTCACCTCGTAGCCGAACGTGAACGTGTCGACCGGCGTGACGAATTCGTGCGCGGTGTCCGGGTCGCGCTGGTAGTCGTCCCATTTCGCGAAGAAGCCCGCGGACGCCTTGAGATACGGCCCGAGCGGATGGCCGACGTTGACCTGGAAGAGGGCCGGCACGTGCTTCAGGCGCTCGTCCTTGACCTCCTTCCCGTCCCGGTAGGAGGCGTCTCCGAACGGAATCGCGAAACCGACCACGTCGGCCCCGAGATCGAACCGGGAGCCGAGGAACGCCGGATCGGTGTAGTTGGTCGTCAGCACCGCGCCCGCGAAGAACGTCGAGATCTGCTTTCCCTTGTGGAAGAGATCGAAATCGAAGTACTGGACGCCGAGGAGCGGGATCGGATAGCCGAGCGAGCCGTCGTAGAAGAATCCCGCGACTCCGAAGAGACTCTTCTTCGAGACGTACTCCTCGACGACGCGCCCGCCCGGGCTGGCGGGATCCGGCACGAGGTACTTCAGGCCGTGATCGGTGTCGCGGACCATCTGCTTCTCGGACGCGTAGACCTCGGAGCGCCGGGCCGAGAAATCGGGAGGGTTGATCCGGACGTTCTTCAGGAGGACCGAGCGCTCGATCGCCGTCGTGCGTCCCGCCGTCGAGAAGACCTCCTCGCCCTTGATTTCGAGCGGGAGCACCGCGGAGGTCCCGGGGACGGGCCGGTAGAATTCGGTTTCGACGTTCGAGAGCGTCTCGCCCGTCAGGTTGACCTGCACCGAACGGCGGCGGAGCAGCGCGAACGTCCTCGCGTCGATCCATGCCCGGCCCCGGTAGAGCGCTTTCTTCCCCGCCGAGGCCTTCGGCGTGAAGTCGACCTCCCAGGCGGGACGCCCCTCGACCGTCGCCCGTCCCGCGAGGGAGTAGACGTAGTCCTCGCCGAGCTCGATTTCGAGCGGAAGCGTCGTGACCTTCTCGGGCTGGAGAATCGGGATCTTCGGGAGGGTCTTGCCCTTCCACTTGATGCCGTTGACGTAGAACGTGCTCCAGGCCCAGTCGAAGTCCTTCCCCCGTTCCTTGAAGAGGGGGCCCTCGATCGTGAGGTCGAACGTCTCGTTGACCTCGGCGACCCGGAACCGGAGCGACGTCGTGAGGTCGGCCGTGTAGGACCGGACGAGGTCGTCCTGCGTGGCCTTCCACGCGCGCTCGTGGGCGACGATCTCCTCCGCCGTCAGCGCGCGAACGCTCCCGACCGAGACCTGCGCCTGGACCTCCCCGGGCTTCCTTTCCGGTACGAGACGGACGGCCGCCGGGCCGGACGCGAGATCGAGGTCGAGGAACTTCGCGCCGGCACCGAGCGCGAACGAGCGTTTGGCTCCGGAGGCGAGGTTCTCGACCTGCGCTTCCCGGTACGGGCCGCCGCCGGAGACGTCGACGCGGGTATTCCCCGGGCCCGAGGCTTCGACGAAGAGGATCGGCGCGACCGCCTTCGCGTCGAAGAAGCGCGCCTCGTGCGCGGGCGACGGCGGCGGCTGGGGAGACACGTCGGGCCCGAGGTACGCCTGCGCGCGGACGAGCTCCGCCGGGAACGACGGATCCGGAGAGGAGCCGAAGAAGACGCGCTCCGCGCGGCGGGCGGCGAGATCGGCGAGGCCGGCGACCAGGGTCGTCCCGGATCCTCCGACGGGCGACAGATCGAGCCAGAGCTCCGGGGAGCCGGGCAGCGGATGATCGCGGACCTCCGCGGCCGACGCGTCGGCCAGGAGCACCGCGTCGATTTCCGGGACGAGCGTCGGATCCTCGAGGAGGAGCCGGACGCGGTCGAGATCGCCCGGGGCGAGCCCGGCGGAGAGGGCGATGCGGACCTCGGGGCGAAGCCCGCGGACCGTCGCGGCCAGCCGTTTCACCTCGAAGCGCAGGCGGTCGAGCGCGGCGCCTTCGGGAGCCGGACCCGTGCCGGAGGGGAAGATGATCGACTCGACGTTCGGATGCGATTTGAGAGTCGCGGCGAGCTCGTCCGGATCGCCCCCGGCGTCGCGCACGAGGGCGGCCGGGATTCCCGCGAGCGAATCGAGGAGCGCCGCATCACCCGTCCGATAGACGGGCGAGGAAGCCGCCGGGGCTTTCGGCGGCGTCGCGCCGGGCGCCGCGTCGGTTCCGAGGCGGATGCCCTCCGCGGACGCGCCGCCCGCGGCGAGAAGGAGGGCGAACGCTCCGGAGAGCATCCGCCGCCGGCCGGCCCGCGCCGCGACGCCGGTCCTCAAGAGACGGGAATCCCGTCCGGTCCGGTCCGGAGTGAGGAGTCGGGCCCGGAGGGCGGGCCCGGGAACCGAAGGAGCGCCGTCATTCCGTCATGCCGCGAAGCAACCTTCTTGCCGGGCGGCCGCCCGGAAAAAGAAAATGCCCGCGACCTTCCGGCCGCGGGCACCCAGAGAGGAGGATCTCATCGGGTTTGTACGGAGGTCCCCCCGCTCGCGTTGGATCAAGCCTTCTTCTTGGCCGCGTCACGCTCCGGGGCGGGTTCCGGCGCGGGAGCGAGAGCGGGGGACAATCCCAGGTGCTCCCGGATCTTCCGTTCGATCTCCGCGGCCAACTCGGGGTTCTCCTTGAGGAACTGCTTCGCGTTCTCGCGCCCCTGGCCGATCCGCATGTCGCCGTACGAGAGCCACGAGCCGGACTTCTCGATCAGCTTGGCCTCCGTCCCGAGGTCGAGCAGCTCGCCGCCGCGGGAGATCCCCTCGCCGTAGTTGATGTCGAATTCGGCCTGGCGGAAAGGGGAAGCGACCTTGTTCTTGACGATCTTCACCTTCGTCCGCGAGCCGACGACCGTCTCGCCGTCCTTGATCGAGGCGATCCTCCGGATGTCGATCCGGACGGAAGAATAGAACTTGAGCGCGCGGCCGCCCGTCGTCGTCTCGGGGTTGCCGAACATCACGCCGATCTTTTCGCGGATCTGGTTGATGAAGATGAGGCACGTGTTCGACTTCGACACGATCGCGGTGAGCTTCCGGAGGGCCTGGGACATCAGGCGCGCCTGGAGGCCCATCTGCGCCTCGCCCATCTCGCCTTCGAGCTCGGCCTTCGGCACGAGGGCCGCGACCGAGTCGACGACGACGACGTCGATCGCGCCGGAGCGGATCAGCATCTCCGCGATCTCGAGCGCCTGTTCACCCGAGTCGGGCTGCGAGACGAGCAGGTTGTCGGTGTCGACGCCGAGCTTCTTCGCGTACTCGGCGTCCATGGCGTGCTCGGCGTCGATGAACGCGGCGATCCCGCCCTTCTTCTGCGCCTGGGCGATGATCTGGAGCGAGAGGGTCGTCTTGCCCGACGACTCGGGACCGAAGATCTCGATGACGCGGCCCCGGGGAACGCCGCCGACTCCGAGCGCGGCGTCCACGGCGATCGAGCCGGTCGGGATCGAGGAGATCAGGACCGGCGGATGGTCGCCGAGGCGCATGATCGCGCCCTTTCCGTACTGGCGATCGATCTGGCTGAGCGCGGTCTCGACGGCGCGCATCTTTTCGGCGAGGACGGGGTTGGCGGGGGCGCCGGGAACGGGTTTGATCTGAGGCATGCTCGAATTCTCCTTCACGTATTCGCCGGGCATTATAGACCGGCGGCGGGCGTCCGGCGCCTCGCGGCGTCGCGCTCGCGGCGACTTATGATGATGAGGAGATGAGGACGGCTTTTTCTACGCCCCGCTCCCGCTGATGTCAAGGGCGAGCCTGCGGCGGGCGTGGAAGGAACGCCGGATATCGACCCTCCTCGCGACCGGGTTCGGCATCGGCATGATCCCGTTTGCCCCGGGGACCTGGGGGAGCCTGGAAGGGCTCGCGGTCGGCTTCGTCGGCCTCGCCGTCTTCGCCCCCCGTCTCTCGCCGTCGGGAGGCATGATCTTTTCGTGTATTGTCGGCGCCGCGATCGCGGCGGCCGGCGTCGTCGTCTCGTCGCGCACCGAAGCCCTCGCCGACGCGCGCGATCCCGGGGCGATCGTCATCGACGAGGTGGCCGGGCAGATCCTGGCGTTCGCGCCGGCGAGCTTCATGATGGCGGGCCTCGCGAGCGGCCGCACGCCGTGGTGGATCGTCTTCGGCGCTCCGTTCCTCCTGTTCCGCCTCTTCGACATCTGGAAGCCGGGCCTCATCGGCCGGCTGCAGGACCTCCCGGGGGGATGGGGAATCGTGGCCGACGACGTGGCCGCGGGAATCCTCGCGGGCGCGATCACGTACGGCATCGCGAGGGTGTGGTGACGTTCGCGCTTTCCCCCGCCGACGGAGACGTCCGGGCGAACGAGCCGCTCGAGCGGCACACGACCCTCCGGATCGGGGGACCCGCGGAGACCTTCGTGGTCGCGCGCTCGATCGAGGCGCTCGCGGCGGCGCTTCGCGCCGCCCGGGAGGAGCGAAAACCGCTCCGCATCCTCGGCAAGGGCTCGAACGTCCTCGTCGCCGACGACGGCGTTCCCGGGTTCGTCGTCGTGCTCGAGGGAGAGTTCCAGCGGGTGGAGATCGACGGGGAGCGCATCGCCGCCGGCGCCGGCGCTTCCCTCGGCGGCGTGTGCGCGCGGGCGGCGCGCGCGGGACTCTCCGGGATCGAGGCGATCTCCGGGATTCCGTCGTCGATCGGCGGCGCGGTCCGCATCAACGCGGGCGCGTACGGCGGCGAGATGTTCGACGTGCTCGAGAGCGTGACCCTCGTCTCCCCGGACGGCGCGCTCGAGGAGCGACCCGCCTCGGCGATCCCGCACGGGTATCGATGGACCTCTCTCGTGGGCTCGGCGGAGATCGTCTGCCGGGCCCTCCTGCACCTGCGTTCCTCGCCGCCGGAGGCGATCGAGGCGCGAATGCGTGAGGTGACGGAGAAGCGCCGGGGGGCGCTTCCCGCGCAGCCGAATGCCGGCAGCATTTTCAAGAACCCGTCCGGACGGTTCGCGGGTAAACTCCTCGAAGACTGCGGCTTGAAGGGCGTCGTGCGAGGGGGGGCGGAGATCTCGGACCGTCACGCCAACGTCATCGTGAACCGGGGGTCGGCGCGCGCCGCCGACGTCCTGGAGCTGATGCGTCTGATGCGCCGGAGCGTTCTCGAACGATTCGGAATCGAGCTCGAGCCGGAGGTCGAGCTCGTCGGCGTGCCGTGGCCGTGACGTTCCGCGCGGTGCTGCTCGCCGGGGGCGCCGGGACGCGGCTCTGGCCGCTTTCGACCGAGGCGGAGCCGAAGCCATTTCTCCGGCTGCGGGGAGAGCGGAGCCTGCTCCAGGACGCCTGGGCGCGGGTCGCTCCGGTCGCGTCGCGGGTCTGCGTCGCGACCTCCGAGCGCTACGCGGCGCGCACGCGGACGGAACTCCCGCATCTCTCTGCCGGGGATCTCTTCCTCGAGCCGTCGCGGCGCGACACGGCGCCGGCGATCGTCGCGGCGGCCCTGGCCCTCGCCGCCGAAGGCGACGAGCCGGTCGTCTTCCTGCCCGCGGACCAGACGGTGGGCGATCCGGCGGCGTTCTCGCGGTGCCTGGCGGAGGCCGCCGGGGCCGCCGCGCGGGAGCCGGCCGTCGTTCTCCTCGGAATCCGGCCCACGCGTGCCGAGACCGAATTCGGGTACGTCGAGGTCGAAACGGGCCCCCGGCCGGCGCGGGTTCGCCGGTTCGTCGAGAAGCCTTCCCGGGAGAGGGCGGAGGAATACGTTCGCGCGGGCAATTTCCTCTGGAACGGCGGGATCTTCGCGTTCCGCCCGTCCTCGCTCGTGGGCGTGCTCGAACGGGCGGCGCCGGAATTGCTCGCGGCCTGCCGCGGTTATCTCGATCGCCCCTCGCCCGAGGCCTGGGAGCGGATTCCGGCGATTTCCTTCGATCATGCGGTGATGGAGAAGACGAAAAACGCGATCTGTGTTCCCTGCGAAGCGGGGTGGAACGACGTGGGATCGTACCGGGCGCTCAAAGAGCTCAAAGGGACCGACGCGTCCGGCAACCTGGTCCTTTCGGACCGTCCGGTCGTCGTCGAGGGGGTGCGGGACTCGATCGTGGCGGTTTCGGAGGCGGGCGCCCTCGTCCTGCCCTTCGCGCGCGAAGGGGAGCTGCGCGAGCGCGTCGCGCGATTGTCGGGGGAGGGAGAGTGACCGTCGGTCTCGACCGGCTGCGCGAGACCGTCGGATCCGTGTTCCGCGGCAATTCCGGGGCGATCGACCTCGTCCTGATCGCGATCCTCTCGCGGGGCCACGTGCTGATCGAGGACGTCCCGGGCGTCGGGAAGACGACGCTCGCGCGCGCGATCGGCAAGGCGCTCGACCTCAAGTTCACCCGCATCCAGTTCACGAGCGATACGCTGCCGGCGGACGTTCTCGGGGTCTCGATCTTCGACGCGGCCGAAAAGCGGTTCGTCTTCCATCCGGGGCCGATCTTCGGCAACGTCGTCCTCGCCGACGAGATCAACCGGGCGACGCCGAAGACGCAGTCCGCGCTCCTCCAGGCGATGAACGAGGGGTGCGTCTCGACCGACGAGGGAACCCTCGAACTGCCCCGCCCTTTCGTCGTCATCGCGACGCAGAATCCGGTCGAGTACCTGGGCACCTATCCGCTCCCCGAGTCCCAGCTCGACCGCTTCTTCCTGCGCCTCTCGCTCGGATACCCCCCCGCCCGCGAGGAGAAGGACCTCCTGCAGCGCGGCGGCGCCGAGCGGACGCTCGACTCCGTGATGCCGGTGCTCCATCCGGACGATCTCGTCGCGCTCCAGGCGAAGGTCGAAGGGGTGCGCGTCTCGGAGAAACTCCTCGACTACGTCTACGCGCTGATCGAAGCGACCCGCCGGCGCTCCGACCTGCGCCTTCCCGTGTCGACCCGCGGCGCGCAGGCCTTCTATCGGGCGATCCAGGCGCGGGCGCTCGTCGCGGGACGCGACTACGCGCTGCCGGAGGACGCGCAGACCGTCGCCGGGCCGGTCCTTTCGCACCGCATCCTGTCGATCTCTTCGGACGGCTTCGGGACGGGTCCGCGCGAGCGGGAAGTGATCCGGACGATCCTGGAGCAGACGCCGGTTCCGGTATAGCCGGGAATGAGCGTCGAGTCTCGAGCCGCGAGTCGCGAGGGCCCGACGGGCCACCCGGCGCAACGTCCCCTCACCCGCCTGATTCCGCGCTGGCACCTCCGGATCACGAACTTCGGGCTCGGCTACATCCTGATGACCCTCCTCGTCGCGATCGCGGCGACGAACACGGCCAACAACGGGCTGTACACCATTCTCGCCGGGCTGCTCGCGGGCATGATCGTCTCCGGCGTCGTGTCGCGGCGGAATCTGCGGGCGGTGCGCTGCGCCGTGGAGCAGAACGGAGAGATCTTCGCGGGGCGGCCCGCGGCGATCACCGTGACCCTGAAGAACACGTCCCCCGCCATGACGGCGCAGGGGATCTGGTTCCTCCACGAGGCGCTGCCGGGGCCGCTGTACGTCGCTCCTCTCCGTCCGGGCGCGGAGCGTCGCTATTCGCTGGAAGCGGTTTTCCCGAGGCGCGGGGTGTTCTCCGGGGGCGACTCCGGCCTGATGAGCCGGTTCCCGGTGGGACTCTTCCGGAAGTATCGGGACGCCGCGTGGCCGCGTCCGATCGTCGTCTATCCCGATCCGGTCCGGAGCGCGCGCCGTGACGACGCCGGAGATTCGCCGATGGGCGCGGCGTCGTCTCTGCGGCGCCGCGGGTTCGGTCCCGAGGTCCGGACGCTCCGGGAGTTCGTGTCGGGAGACGACGTCCGCGACCTGCACTGGAAACAGTCCGCGCGGCTCCAGAAATGGATCGTCCGGGAGCGGCATGACGCGCGGTCGCGGCGCGTCGTGTTCGAGGTGGAGAACGCGGTCGCCGATCCGCTCGATCCGGTGGAGATCGCGGCCGTCGAGCGCGCGATCGCGGTCACCGCGGGCGAGGCGCTCGCGCTGATCGAGGCCGGAGGAGAGGCGGGCCTCGCGGCGCGCGGCGTGTCGGTCCCCCCGGGGGGCGGGGCGGGCCAGCGGCGACGCATTCTCGACGCCCTCGCGAGTCTCGAGATCCATGCCGCCGCCTCGGCGCCACCCTTTCCGCCGCCGCGGCCCGGGGAGAGCCGCCGCGAGGCCGCCGCATGAGCGAGCCGTACGCCGATCCGCTTCGCGCCGAGCACCAGCGGGCGCTCCTGCCGCTCGCCGCGGTCGCTCCGGCGGCCCTGCCCTGGACGGGCGCCGCCTCCTACGCCGCCCTCGCGGTCTACGAAGCGCTCCTGGCGGCGGTCTGGATCCGCGCGCGCCGCGGCCGGCCGCTCTCGATCTCGAACGCGGCCTTGAACGTGCTCGCGCTCGCCTACGTCGCGTGGTTCTTCCTCGCGGCGCGCGCGCTCCACGCGGGGCTCGTGCGGACCGCGTCGAATCTCCTCCTGTTCACCGCCGCCGCCAAGCTCGTCTCGATGAAGAACCGCCGGGAGGAGAACCTGACGCTCCTCCTCTGCTTCTTCCTCGCGCTCGATTCCGCGTCGACGTCGACGCACGTTCTCTCCCTGGTTTTCCTCGCGATCCTCGGCGTCGTGGGGTTCCGGACTCTCGCCCGGATCTCCGTGCTCGCGGACTTCGACCGGGCGCCTCCCGCAGGAGCGCTCGGCCGCGTCCCGAGCTGGGGAATCGCATCGGCGTCCGTCGCCGCGACGGCGATCGTCGCGGTGCCGCTCTTCATGGCCTTCCCGCGACTCCAGAGCCCGTTCGCGGTCGCGCCGTTTCCGAAACAGTCGGTCGACGGCTCCTTCTTCACGTCGGACCGCGTCGACCTCGAGACGTTCTCCTCGACCAAGCACAGCGACCGGATCCTGCTTCGCGTCCAGATTCCGGAGGGCGAGCTCCCGGACGCGCTGCGGCTCCGGGAGGCGACCTTCAACCGCTATCTCCACGGCCACTGGATCCGCGAGGGGATGGTGTCGTCCCGCCTCCGGGAGAGCGCCGACGGCAGGATCGAGATTCCGCCGCAGTACGCGACGGCGGTTCCGGCGCCTCGGCCCCGTCCCGAGCGGAAGATCTCCGTCGAGACCTCTTCCTTCACCCCCGGCTTCCTCTTCGTTCCGTACGGGACCCGGGCGATCACGGCCGGAGGCACGCCGCTTTCGATCGCCTCCGACGCGACGATCGCGTACTCGGGTCCGCCGAGCGACCGGGGCTATTCCGCCGAATACACGCTCCAGACCGACGGCGCGGGGCCGGGGCGGACTTCCGTGCCTCCGCACGACGTCCCGCCCGAGGTCGCGAGCCTCGCCCGCCGGATCGTCGCCGGGGCCGCGACTCCGGAGGAGAAGGCGCGGCGTCTCCTCGCCTACCTCGGGAGGGGATTCACGTACCGCGTCGACGTCCCGGAGGCGGTCGGCGACCCCGTGGTCGATTTCCTGACGCGCACGCGGGCCGGGCACTGCGAGTACTTCGCGAGCGCGCTCGCCCTCATGATGCGCGCCGCGGGAATTCCGGCCCGGCTGGCGACCGGGTCGCTCGGGGGCGAGATGGGGCCGCTCACCTCCGAGATCCTCGTTCGCGGCGGGAACCTCCACGCGTGGGTGGAGGCGAGTCTCGACGGCGAGACCTTCCGTATGTTCGATCCCACGCCGGCCGAGGGGCGCCCGCGAATCGTCTCGGTTTCGCTGTGGCGCCGGATCGCGGAGATCGGAAACGAGATCGAGTTCTTCTACGACCGGAACATCCTCGGCTTCAGCACGCTCGAGCAGGTCCAGCTCGTCGAGGCCGCCCGCCAGGCTTTCGCCGGCCTCGAGAGGGCGGGCGCGCGCGTCGGCGCCGTCGCCCGCGAGTGGCGGGGACGGGCCGCGGCGATCGCCGGCCTCCTGCTCCTGGCGGCGGCCGCGGCGGCTCTGGCGAGGAGGAGACGCCGGGTCCCGCCCGCGACCCGCGCGTACCTGCGCCTGCGCCGCCTGCATGCGAGGCGGATCGGGCCGCTCCCCGATTCCGCGCCCTCCGGCGCCGTGATCCGCGGTTTCGCCCGGGCCGGACGGGAAGCGGGTGTCGCGGCGAGGAAAGTCGTGGAGATCTACCGGGCGGAGGCGTTCGGGGGAGCGACCGCCGATCCGGAAACCCTCCGCGAAATCCGCCGGCTCGTCCGCGCCCTGCGGAAGACGGCCGCGGCGGCGGCGGTCCTCCTCGCGCTC
>DASTIQ010000088.1 GCA_035717485.1 Thermoanaerobaculia bacterium
CGCTCGCCGCAATGCTTCTCGCCCTTCCGGCCCGGGCCGTGGTGATCACGGTCATGAACGCGAACGACTCCGGCGCCGGCTCGCTTCGCGCGGCCCTGACGATCGCCGCGGACGGTGACACCGTGAATTTCGACGCCGGCCTCAGCGGGAGCACCATCACGCTTCTTTCCCAGATCTCCGTCGGCTCGAGTGTCGCGATCCAGGGCCTCGGATCGAGCCATACGTTGATCAGCGGCAGCACGTCCCGGATCTTCGAGATTGCGGCGGGAAAGACGGTGTCGATCTCCGGTGTCTCGTTCTCCGCAGGGACGGCGACGGGCACCGCTGGCTCCGGTTCCGGGACGGGAGGCGCGATTCTCAACCACGGCGCCCTCTCCATCGACACTTGCGCCTTCACCGGCAACGCGGCCACCGGCGGCACGGCGAGCCCCGGGCCCAACAACGGCGGCACGGGCGCCGGAGGCGCGATCTACAACGACGCCGGAGCCACGCTCAGCGTGAGCAACTCGGTGTTCTCGGGAAATACCGCGACGGGAGGCACCGGCGGCGACGCCGCATTCGCCGGAGATGGCGGCGACGGGGTGGGGGGAGCGATCTTCAACGCGGCGACCGCGACGGCCACGATCACGGGCTCGCAGTTCAATCAGAACGTCGCGAGCGGAGGGACCGGGGGCAGCTTCAACGTCAACGGCGGGAGCAGCGGTTTCGGAGGCGGCGGAGAGGGCGGGGCGATCTATTCGGGCGGCGCGCTCGAGGTCTCCCTGTCCGTGTTCGCATCGAACGAAGCCTCGGGCGGCACCGGCGGCGTGGGGACCGGCGGGGACGGAGGAGAGGCGCTGGGAGGAGCGATCCTGGACACCCTGAGCGCCGTCGTCGGCGTCACGACCTCGACGTTCGATTCGAACACGGTTGCCGGCGGGAGCGCAGGGGCGGGCGGCGATTTCGGCGGCGGCGGCCATGGCGCCGCGATCGGCAACTTCTCGCAGGCGACCCTGACTCTCACCGATTCGACGCTGACGGCAAATCACGCGACCGGCGACTGCGGCACCGGAGGCGGGATCCACAATTTCGGCGCGGGAGCGACGCTGACCAACGACACCATCCAGGGCAACTCGGCCTCGTGCAGCGGCGGCGCGATCACCGACGTCTCCGGTCTCACGCTGCTGAACTGCACGATCTCGGGCAACACGGCCGACAGTGGCGGCGGCATGGACGTCACGGTGGAGGCCGGCGCGGTGACCCTCACGAACACGATCGTGGCGGGCAACACCGCGACGACCGGCCCCGACGGCAACGTCTTCATCGGGACCGTTCAATCGGGCGGCCACAACGTGATCGGCATCGCGTTCACGGGGGGCTTCGCCGCCGGTTCGGGCGACCAGATCGGGACGATCGGCAGCCCGCTCGACCCGGGCCTGAACGCGCTCGCGAACAACGGCGGTCCGACCCAGACGATGGCCCTGACGCTGACGAGCCCGGCCCTCGACCACGGCGACGACTCGAAGTGCCCGCCGACGGACCAGACGACGATCACGACGCGTCCCCAGGGCGCGGCGTGCGACGTCGGAGCGTTCGAGCTCCCGGTCACAACGGGGACCGGCGGCAACGCCTTCACTCTGAGCGTCACGATCGTCGGAGACGGGTCGGTGACGAGCGCGCCGACGGCGGGAATCGACTGCCCTTCCGGTTGCTCTGCGGCCTACTTCGCGGGGACGAGCCTGACGTTGACGGCGACCCCGGGCACCGGCTCGGTGTTTCGCGGCTGGAGCGGCGGATGCACCGGCTTCAACCCGTCGGCGCCGGTGACGATGAACTCGAACGTCGCTTGCACGGCGACGTTCGGGCCGCCCGCACAGGTGCCGATGCTCGGCGCGGGAGCGTTCGCGGGCCTCGCTCTCCTCCTCGCTGTGAGCGGCGGGCTGGTCCTGCGCCGGCCGTAGCGGGAACGGATCCATTCCGCGGACGCGGACGTTTCGCGGCGATCCTGGCGGTGCCAGGCGCGACGAATCGATCTATCTGATCGTCGACAAACTGGAGATCGACGTCTTCACCGTCCGATTCCGTCCTCCTCGCCGCTCCCCACCGCCGAATAGCCGCTTCGCGAGCTCCGAACCCACGGCGGCGTCGCGTCGTTGAGGACGATCTTTCCCGGGATCGCCTCGTGATCGCCGAACGAGCCGTGCATCTGGAAGCTGTTGAAGCTCGCGGCCTGAATCGCTTCCCGACTCGCGTCAGTTCACGGTGACCGCCTTCGAACCGGACGCCGAGCATCCGGATGCATTCCTTACGGTCACGCTCAACGTCATGGTTCCCCTCGAGCCGGCCGTGAGCGAGATCGACGGCGTGCCGTTGCCCGAGTTGATCGTTCCGTTGGTTACCGACCAGACATAGGTCGCTCCGCTCCCCGCGCTCGGAACGGAGGCGCTCCCCTTCTGCTTCGCCTTGATCGACGACGGAGCCGTGATCGCTGCGGAAGGCGCCGCATTGATCGACACGGTTGCCGACGACGAGCTCGAACAGCCCGCCGCGGTCTGCACCGTGACGCCGAGGAGCGCCGAACCCGACGCTCCCGCGGTGTAGGTGATCGTGTTCGTTCCCGCTCCCGCCGTGATCGTGCCGCCAGAGATCGTCCAGGAGTAGCCCGCACCCGCCTGAGAGACGGTGGAAGCCGTCGACGAAGACCCGGCGCAGACATTCGAAGGAGTCGTTATCGAGCTCAACGGCAGCGGATTGATCGGAATGGTCGTCGACGAGGTCGCCATGCAGCCATTCGGGGTGCGGACGGACAGCCCGAGCACCACGCTCGCGCCCGTACCGGCAGTGAAAACGACGCTCGGTGTTCCGGCCCCGGCCGTGATCGCTCCTCCGCTGATCGTCCAGGCATAGCTGTTTCCCGAATTCGAGACTGCCGACGCGGCATAGCCGCCGCTTCCCGCACAGACCGCGGCCGGAGCGGAAACCGCCGCGTTCGCCGAGTTGTCGACGGCCACGGAGGCGCTTCCCGACGCCTGACATCCGTCGGCAGAGGTCACCGTCACGCTCACGACGGTTCCGGATGCCGAATTCGGAGTGAACGTGATCGACCGCGTCCCGGCGCCGGAAAGGATCGATCCCGTCGTGAGAGACCACGCGTAAGTCGCGCCGGCGCCCGCCTCCGGCACCGATGCCGTTCCGGCCGCCGAAGAACCACAGAGCACGGAAGGCGCGCTGATCGTGGCGTCCGGGCCGGATTCGAGCCGCCCGGAAACGTCGTTCGTCACGACCGATTCACCGCACGCCGACGTCGACACGCAGACGAGATAGAAGGGACCGCCCGCCGCCAGGGGAAGGTCGGAGCCGCTGATCGTGTACGCCACGCCCGTGGCGCCCGCGATCGGATGAATCGACCCGCCCGGCTCGGTCCGGTATCCCCACTGGTGCGAGACGCCGCTCCCGCCGAAATCCGTGACCGAGGCCGTGCCGCCCGTCGCGCTCGGACACAGCGTCGTCGCTCCGGCGACCGACGCGGACGCCGACTGGAGCGCTGGCGAAACCGCAACCGTGAACGTCGCGGCGGGACCCGTGCAGTCCGGGGCGTAGCCGACGGCCGTATACGTCGTCGTGGCATCGGGCGAAACCGTGACGGTCGGACCGGTGTCCCCGGTCGAC
>DASTIQ010000089.1 GCA_035717485.1 Thermoanaerobaculia bacterium
CGAGCACGAGGAAACGCATCACGTCCAGGGCAATGAATGATTCGGTAAAAGCCCGAAACAGGGGTCGGGCGATTTCGGCGAGAAGAAAGACAAAACCGTAGCCGTAGAGATCCACTCCTGAACGAGCCCCGTTTGACCGCATCCAGGTGCCCCACGCGAAGGCGAAGTCGTCGTGGTTGAAGTCGCGGCGAAACCACAACAGGATCCTGGGGAGAAGGGAAGCCGCGATCAGTAGAGCGGGAATCCATTCCAGCCGAGGGAGCCGAAGAGTACTCGGATGTTCCCCGGCTTCGGCCTCGGCTGCCGGCTCGCTCATCGTCGCCGCAGCCCCAGGATCGACAGGAAGAAGCTCGAGAGGATCGTCTGGAACCCGAGCGCGGTGAGCGTCACGCCCGGAATCACCCAGCGCATCGTCTTCTCGTAGTCGAGGTTCCCGAAGCTCACGGCTCGCCATTGGAAGATCGAAACGCCGAGTAGAGCCAGGCCTCCAAACATCGCGATCATTCCGGTCGCGACCCCTTTCTCGAGCGTGACGACCGGATACAGTCGGGAAAGCCGAAGATCGTGGGGCAGGAGCCCCTCTTCGATCGCGAAGACTTTCGTGAAGATCGCAAAAAGTATCGATTGGTAGCCGCAGATCAGCGCGAGGCTCGCAAAGAGGAGCGTGTGGACGTCAAGGGTGGCGCCGAAGATTCGCGCCCGCGGCATCGCGAGCGCGTATCCGACGATTCCGAGAAGGATCAGGAAGATTCCCGGCTGCAGAAAGAGCCAGCGCGGCGAGAGCATCAGATAGAACCGGAAGTGGCGCCACCCGTCCCGGAAAGTCTTCAGGTGCGGCGGATGGGTCGTGCGGCCGTCGCGGTGGAGCGTGATCGGGACTTCTTCCATCCGGGCATCCGCCAGAGCCGCCTTGATGACCATCTCCGACGCGAACTCCATCCCCGTGCAGCGAAGCTCGAGCCGCTGAAAGAGGTCTCGCCGGAAAGCGCGCATTCCGCAATGAACGTCGTGGATCGGCGCGTGGAACCAGCGGCGGACCATGCGGGAGAACATCGGGTTTCCCCAGACGCGGTGGAGGAAGGGCATCGCGCCCGGCTCGACGCGCCCGCCTCCCGACGGAAGGCGGCACCCCTGGACCAGCTCCGCTCCCCGCCGCAGCGGTTCGAGGAATTTCGGGGCTTCGGAAAGATCGTAGCTGTCGTCGGCGTCCGCCATCAGGACGTACTCGCCCCGCGCCGCGGCGATTCCGCCCATCAACGCGGCGCCGTAACCGCGCTCGGCGACGGCAACGACACGAGCGCCGAGCCGCTCCGCGATTTCGCGCGAGCCGTCCGTCGAGCCGTTGTCGGCGACGACGATCTCTCCATGGATGCCGGCATCGGAAAGAGCCTGCCGCGCCTTCCTGAGGACGGCGGGAAGAGTCTCGGCCTCATTGAGGCAAGGAAGCACGATCGACAATTCGGGAGGGGATGTCGCAGGAACCGAGGCCGGCGCCCCAGGGGTCTTCTTCGCCTCCCCCTCGACGGGAGAGGTCGGCGAGCGAAGCGAGTCGGGTGAGGGTGAGCCGGTAGCCGGCATTTCGGGGAGTCTACCCCTCACCCGCGCGTCTTCGACGCGCGACCTCGAGGCGTCCTCGCCTCGGCGAGATCACTCCTCCGCCCTTTCCGTCTTGTACCGGCTCCACGCCACGCGGCCCGCCTTGAAGACGCGCTCGATCGAGCGGGTGTTCCGGATGTCGCGGAGGGGGTCGTTCTCGAGGATCACGAAGTCGGCGCGCTTTCCGGTCTCGATCGTGCCCCGGTCGGCGTCGGCGCCGAGCGATCGGGCGGAGACGAGCGTCGCCGCGCGGATCGCTTCGAGCGGAGTCCAGCCGGCGCGGACGAAATCCTCGAGTTCGATGTGCAGGCCCGCGCCCGGAAATGCCCACATGTCCGTTCCGAGGGCCACATCGACGCCCGCGGCCTTGAGCTTCGCCGCGTTCGCGGAGAGGACGGGAAGCTGGCGCGAGACGAACGCGGCGTTCGGATAGCGCCGCCGGTACGTCTCGAAGTACGCGTCGCTCGCGTAGCGAACGAGCGTCGCCTTCGGAAGGGATTCCCGGATCCGCGAGTCCGACAGGACCCTCGCCATGAAAGCCCGGGGATCGGCGAGGAAGTCGAAGATGTCGAGCGTGGGAACGTAGAACACGTGCGCCTCCCGCATCCGCCGGACGAGATCGTCCGTCACCGGCGCGTCGACGATCCCGTGCGCGAGGACCGTCGCTCCGTCCGCGACGGCGTCCGACGCGTCGGCGAGGTCCGGCGCGTGGACCGACACGCGGAGACCGAGCCGGCGCGCCTCGGCGATCAGCGCCGAACGAACTTCCGCGGGGATCTTCGGGAGCTTCGGAAGAGGATCCCGGCACCACCCCATGTCGTCGTCCATGACCTTGATCTCCCGCGAGCCGAGCGATC
Organism: Thermoanaerobaculia bacterium; assembly: GCA_035717485.1. Classification (NCBI taxonomy): domain Bacteria; kingdom Pseudomonadati; phylum Acidobacteriota; class Thermoanaerobaculia; species Thermoanaerobaculia bacterium. The sequence goes on from DASTIQ010000089.1 coordinate 2,454, forward strand.
GGGCGAGGAAGACCGCCGTCTTCGCCGCGGCGGCGTCGGCGGGGAAACGATCGAGATCCGGATCGGGGGGTTCCTCGGACCACCAGCCGCTTTTCGCCGTGAAGATCGGCGCCGCGGGAAAGAGCTCGGGAGTGTGATGCCGGGAGCGGGAGTGCTCGCCGAGATGCGCCGCCGCTCTCGCGCCTTCGGCCATCAGCCGCGCCGACGTCACACCCCAGCGGATCATCGCTTTCGTGTCGGCCGCCGACTCGACGTGCACGTGAGCGTCGACGAAGCCGGGGACGATCCACTTCCCCGCCCCTTCGATCACCCGGACGTCCTTCGGCAGCGCGGGGCGTCCTCTCCGGTCGGCGACCGTCGAGACGTCGGCGAACCGTCCGTCCCGCACGAGGACCCAGGAAGCCGCGACCGGCGCGGCGCCCGTCCCGTCGACGAGAGTCGCCCCGGTGATCAGCACGGCCTTCGGCTTCGGTTTC
>DASTIQ010000090.1 GCA_035717485.1 Thermoanaerobaculia bacterium
CCCACGCGGGGTGAACGTAGAAAGCCCGGATGCGGGCGGCCTCCTTCGCGGGATCGAGGAGGTCGTCCGGAGCGTTCCCCTTCCAGCGATCTCCGCCGAAGAGCTTCCTCCGCCGGCTCCATCCTCCGGCGCCGGCCAGCCGCCCTTCGGCTTCCGCCGCGAAGTACGTTCCGTCGTCGATCAGCGCCGTGTCCACCCCGAAGATCTGGGAGATCGCGGCTTCGATCTGCTCCTCCGAATACCGGTCCGCCGAGAGCGCGCGCACGGAGAGAGGGATCAGCTCCCGCAGCGGAGCCACGTCGGACCGCACCGCGCGTCGCAGCGTGAACATGGGGAAATTCTAGCCGCGCGCCGGCTGCCGTCACGCCTCGTCGCGGAACGCGTTCGACGACTCTCGGCTCCGCATTCTTCCTGATAAAGTCCTTCCATCCGACCCACCTCTTCCAGGCTCGGGATCTTCGACGCGACGATGCTCGTGATGGGCGGCATCGTCGGCTCGGGCATTTTCATCAACCCCTACGTCGTCGCCCGGCAGGTCGGGACCCCGGTCCTGATCCTCGCCGCCTGGGCCCTCGGGGGGGTGATCGCGCTCGCCGGGGCGTTCATCTACGCCGAGCTCGCGACCCGGATGCCGGAGGTCGGGGGACAGTACGCGTACCTTCGCGAGGCATACCACCCGGCGGTCGCCTTCCTCTACGGGTGGGTGCTCCTCCTCGTCATCCAGACCGGCGGAATGGCAGCGGTCGCGGTGACGTTCGCCGCGTATTTCCGGGAGCTCGCCGGTCCCGCTCTCCCCGCCCCGGCGATCGCCGTCGCGGTGCTCGCCGCGCTCGCGATCGTGAATTGCCTCGGCGTCCGCACGGGGAGCTCGGTCCAGAGCACGCTGATGCTGCTCAAGATCCTCGCGATCGCGGCGCTGATCGCCGGCGGCGCATGGTTCCTCTTCGGCGCTTCGAGGAGCGCGGCCCCGCCCGTCGCGCCGGCCGGGACCACGCCCCTCGGCACGGTCCGGGCTCTCGCCGTCGCGATGGTCCCGGTCCTCTTCGCCTACGGCGGATGGCAGACCGCGAACTTCGTCGCCGGCGAGATCCGCGAGCCGCGGCGCAATCTCCCGCGAGCGCTGGTCCTCGGGGTCGTCGGCGTGATCGTCCTCTACCTCGGCGTCAACTACGTGTGCGTCGCGGTCCTGGGGCCCGCGGGGCTCGCCGCCACGACGACGCCCGCGTCGGCGGTGATGGAACGCGCGTTCGGCCGCCGGGGATCGCAGTGGATCGCCCTCGGGATCGCGATTTCCGCGCTCGGCTTCCTCTCCCAGTCGATTCTCACCGCGCCGCGCGTCTACTTCGCGATGGCGCGCGACGGGCTGTTCTTCCGATCGGTCGGCTGGATCGATCCGCGGCGCCGCGTTCCGACGGTCGCGATCCTCCTCCAGGCCGCCATGGCGATCGTGATCGCGCTCTCCGGACGGTACGATCAGATCCTGAGCTACGTGGTGTCGATGGATTTCCTCTTCTTCGGGCTCACGGCGACCTGCCTCTTCCGGTTCCGGCGCCGCGCCGCCGGGTCGGGGCAGGACTCCCGGCTTCCGCTTCTCGCGCGCGTCCCCGGACACCCCGTCACGACCGCGCTCTTCACCGTCGTGTCCTGGCTCGTCGTCGTCAGCACGATCGTCAAGTACCCCCGCGACACGGCCGTCGGGTTCGCGATCCTCGCGGCGGGAGTCCCCGTGTATCTCGTCTGGAGCCGCCGAAAACGGCGAGACGCCGCCCCGTGACGGGACGCCGCGACGCCGGCTCGCCCTACATGGAGTGGGCGAAGCTGCGCTCGCGCGCACGGTTCAACCTCGCGACGAGCGGCGTCGCCGACTATCCGCTCGCGCGCCTGGCGGTTTCGCTCGGCGATCTCGAGATCAACGGCCCCACCATCTACGGGTACGCGCCGCTCCAGGATCGCCTGTCGCGCAAGACCGGGGCGCCCCCGGAATCGGTCGTCGCCGCCACCGGAACGTCCCTCGCGAACCACCTGGCGCTCGCCGCTCTCTTCGAGCCCGGCGACGAGGTGCTGATCGAGCAGCCGACCTACGAGCTCCTCGTCTCGACGGCGGCGTATCTCGGCGCCTCGGTCCGGCGCTTCCGGCGCCGCCCGGAGCACGGCTTCGCGCTCGATCCGGAGGAAGTCGAGCGCGCGACGACTCCGGCCACCCGCCTGGTCGTCGTCACGAACCTCCACAACCCGTCGAGCGTCCGCGCCGACGACGCGGCGCTCTCGGAGATCGCCAGGATCGCGGCGCGCCGCGGGGCCGCGGTGCTCGTCGACGAGGTGTATCTCGAGACGTGTTTCGAAGGCGCCCGATCCGCCTTCTTTCTCGGAGACAACGTCGTCGCGACCGGCAGCCTGACGAAGGCCTACGGTCTCTCGGGGCTGCGCTGCGGCTGGATCCTCGCCCCGGCGGAGCTCGCGACGCGGATGTGGCGGATCAACGATCTCTATGCCGCCACACCCGCGCACCCGGCGGAGCTTCTTTCCGCCGCGGCGCTCGATCGCCTGCCGGAAATCGCCGCCGAGGCGCGGGCGCGGCTGGACCGCAATCGAAGGGCTCTCGAGGCGTTCCTCGACGGGCGCCCCGACCTCGAAGCGCCGCGGCCGCGCTGGGGAACGACGTCCTTCCCCCGTCTGCTCGCGGGATCGGTCGACGACCTCTGCGCGAAACTTCGCGACGAGTACGAGACGAGCGTCGTTCCGGGCGGGTTCTTCGACATGCCCGACCGGTTCCGGATCGGGATCGGCGGCGAGACGGCGGATCTCGAAGAGGGTCTCCGCCGCGTCGGCCGCGCGCTCGACGAGCTCGCGCGCTGACGCGACGCGGCTCTTCCGGCTACGGCGAGCAGTCTCCCGCGCGTATGGCGACCGTGTGCACGGTCATCGTCGCGGCGCCGTGCGAGCCGCCCGCCTTCCGGAGGCGGATCGTCAGCTCGAAGCGGTCGGCGCCGCGAGTAATCTCCCAGCTTCCTTTCGCGCCGTCCTTGCAGCTCATCGTCGAGCGGAGCCGGCCGGCGCTCTTGTTCGGACCGGTCGGGTCGCAGACTTCCTGCAGCCCAGGGAACATCTTCCGATAGTCCTCGAGATCGTCCGCGGCGTAGCAATGAGCGATCGCGGTCGGCGGCATCGACCGCGATCCGCCGTCTCGTTCCATCGTCGTCTCGGTCTTGACCTGGTAGCGGCCCGGACGGATCTTCTGCGCGCCCACGGCTCCCGGAAGGGAGACGATCGCGGCGACGGACAGGACGAGGACCGTTGCGCGGGCGGTTCCGGGGCCGGCCCCCCCGGCGAAGTCCTCGGCCGCCCGCTTCCCCGTCATTTCGAGCAGTCTCCCGTGCGGCGGGCGCTCGTGTGCATCTTCATCTTCATCGGACCGTGCGGCCCGCCGGGCGTTTCGAGGTTCATCGTCATCTCGTAGCCGTCGGCCGAAAAGGACATCTCCGCCGTCCCCTTCGCGCCCGACTTGCAGTTCATCGCGTAGGAGACGTGGCCGCCGCCCTCCTTCAGGTCGCTGATCTGGCAGTCGCGGTTGCGCCCCTGCCCCTCCTCGGCCATCTTCTTGTAATCCTTGACGTCCTGGTCGGTGTAGCAGTGCGTGATCGTCGTCGGCGGAATCTGCCGGTCGATTCCTTCCATCTTCATCTCGGTCTTGAGCTCGTACTGTCCCGGCCGAATCGCCCGATCGGCGGCGAAGGCGGGGAGCGAGACGAGCGCGGCCAGGGCGACGGCGGTGATCCGGGGAGATCGCATGTTTCCTCCTGTGTGAATGATGCGGATGGCGGGAAGTCTATCGCGGCGCCGCGATGGCGCCAAGGCCGACGCGATAAGCTTCGCGCCAGGAGAACCACGATGGACGAAGAGATCACGCGCCGCCGACTGGCGGGAGGCATCGGGGCCGCGCTCGGCATTTCCTGGATCGGTCCGCTCGCCGCGGCATCGCGCCCGGCGCCGGCGCCCGCCGCCGGGGGTCCCATCCGGCTCTCGGCGAACGAAAACCCGTACGGTCCGCCGCCGGCCGCGCGGGAGGCGATCGCCCGCTCCGCGGCGATCGGACACCGGTACCCGGACGAGCTGGCCGACGAGGTTCGCGACGCGATCGCCGGCAAGCATGGCGTCTCGCGCGACGGCGTCCTCCTCGGCTGCGGGTCCTCTCAGATCCTCCAGATGGCCGACGCCGCGTTCCTCGGCCCCGGCCGGAAGGTCGTGGCCGCGGAACCGACGTTCGAAGCGGTCCTCGCGTACGCCGCGGTCCTCCACGCGGAACCCGTGAAGATCCCGGAGACGCCTTCGTTCCGGCACGATCTCGACCGCATGGCGGCGGCATGCGACAGCGCCACCGGGCTCGTCTACGTCTGCAACCCGAACAACCCGACGGGGACCGTCGTGGGCGGAGACGAGCTCTCCCGTTTCTTCGGCCGGGTGCCGAAGAGCACGACGGTGCTCGTCGACGAGGCGTACCACGATTTCGTCGAGGACGCCGGTTACCGCACCGCACTCGAGCTCCTCCCCCGATTCCCGAACGTCGTCGTCGCCCGGACCTTCTCGAAGATCTACGGCCTGGCCGGAATGCGCCTGGGGTACGCCGTCGGCTCGCCGGAGACGATCCGGCGTCTCGGCGAATTCGCCTCC
>DASTIQ010000091.1 GCA_035717485.1 Thermoanaerobaculia bacterium
GCGCCGGCCGAGGGTCGTCTCTTCGACGACGCGGGGGACGAACACGTGCGGTGCCTCTACGTGGACTCCCAGGGGCGCCTCTGGGCGGGGACGTCGGGCCGCGGGCTCGTGCTGCGAATCTCGCCCGACGGTTCGGCCCGCACGATCTACGACTCGGAAAAAGCCGAGATCGCGGCGCTCACCGGAGGTCCCCGGGGACGCGTCTGGGCGGCGGCCGTGTCGCTCAAGGGCGCGGGAGGGGCTCCCGCGGCGATCCGTCCCCCCGCCCCGGCGCCCGCGAAGGAGAAGAAGCCGGAAACGGCGGGTTCCCCGGGAGGAGGCGAAGGGGAGGCGACCGTCACCGTGACCGCGACGACGTCGCTCGTTCCGCCGGCCCCCCCTTCTTCCCTGCCGAAAGGGGGAGAATCTTCGGAGATCGTCGAGATCGCCCCGGACGATTCGATCACTCCGGTCTGGCGGGCGGACGACGAGCTCGTGCATTCGTGCCGATGGGACGCCGCGGCCGACGGGCTGCTCGTCGCCACGGGCCCGCACGGCCGCGTCTACCTCCTCCGGCAGGGCCAGGCGTCGCTGTCGGCGAGCGTGGACGAGAAGCGGGTCGTGTTCGCGAGCGACGAGGTCCTCGCGACCGATTCGCCCGCCTCCGCGTACCGGCGCCTCCCGGCGAAGGAAGGGGAGTTCTTTTCCGCGATCAAGGACACCGGGCGAATGTCGCGATTCGGCGCGTTCCGGACCGACGCGTCGGTGCCGAAGGGAGCGGGACTGACCCTCGCGTTCCGCAGCGGGAACTCGAGCTCGCCCGACGCGACCTGGAGCGCCTGGTCGGCGCCGGCCGCCGCGGCGTCCCCGGGGAAGATCGCGGCGCCCCCGGGACGGTTCCTCCAGTGGAAGGCGGCGTTCTCGGCGCCCGCTCCGGACCGCTCCCCGGTCCTTTCGCGTGTCGAGTGCGCCTATCAGAACGACAACGCCCGCCCGCGAATCGATTCGGTGGCCGTCGGCACGCCGGGCGGCGAGAGCATCACGGCCTTCACGACCGCTTCGACCGACGAGGGATCGGCGGAGTCGATCTTCGCCTCCCCCGACGCGAAGAGCCCGACCCGGGCGGAGGCGCGAGGACTGCTGACGGTGACCTGGAAGGCGTCCGATCCCGACGGCGACGACCTCGTCGCCGACGTCGATTTCCGCCCGGCGGGCGGGAACGGCCCCTGGGTGCCGATGCGGCGCGGCGTGCGCGGGAACGCGTTCGGCTTCGATTCCCGTCTCCTGCCGGACGGACGCTATCTCTTCCGGGTCACGGCGAGCGATCGCTCCGGCAACCCGGACGACCCGAAGAGCGACACGATGGTCTCCGACCCGATCCTCGTCGACAACAGCCCGCCCTCGATCTCGCTCGTCTCGGCGTCCGCCGGAAAGAACGGCCCCGTCCTGCGGGTGCGGGTGACGGACGCGCTTTCGCCGGTCGCGGCGGCCGGCTGGAGCGTGAACGCGGGACCCTGGATGCGCGCCGCGGCGGACGACGGGATGACGGATTCTCCGGACGAGTCGTATACAATTTCGCTCCAGCCGGAAAACCGGGGAGCCTACGTTCTCGTGCGGGCGGTGGATGCCGCCGGCAACACGTCCTCGCTCTCGATCGTCGCTCCCTGACTTCTCCTTCCGGCGGCGGGGGGACGACCTGTGCTCGACCGGCGACTCGCCAGCGCGCTCGCTCTCGCCGCCGCGGTCTCGGCATGCCGCCAGCCCGCGACGCCCCCGCCGGAACGTTCCGCCGCGATCGGCTATCTCGACGAGAGCGCGCTCGGACCCCCGCGCCCCGGCGGCACGCTCTTCCGGCGCCTCGAGGGGGAGCCGGCGACGCTGAACCCGCTGCTCCAGACCGACGATTACGGCTCTTTCGTGATCGCCGACGTCGCCCGGAATCTGATCGACCTCGACAAGCGGCTCCAGCCCGTCGGGGGCCTCGCCGACCGCTGGGAATCGTCTCCGGACGGGCGGACGTGGACGTTCCACCTCCGCGATGCCGCGTGGGAGGACGGAACGCCCGTCACGTCGCGCGACGCCCTCTTCACCTTCGAGAAGGTGACCGATCCGAAGATTCCCGCCCTGCTCTTCTCTTCCGGTTTCGACGGGTATGCGGGCGCGGAGGCGGTCGACGACCGGACGTTCCGCGTCCATTTCCGGGAGCCGTACGCGTTCCGGATCTATGCGTTCAACCTGCCGCTGGTCTGCGCGGCGAGGAACGCGAAGCGGGATTTCCTCTCGTCCCCGGACGACCGGGCGCCGTTTTCCGACGGTCCCTACCGCATTGCCCGCTGGCGGACGTCGGAATCGATCGAGCTGGTCCGGAATCCGCGCTACTCGGGACCCCGCGCGCCGTTCGACCGCGTCGTTTTCCGGATCCTTCCCGACGGCGCCCAGGCCTATCGGGCGCTCGAGCGCGGCGACATCGACGAGATGCGTCTCTCGACGGAGCAGTGGCGCGCCTCGGCGACGGACGCGAGCTTCGCGAGCTGCTGCCGCACGACCCTCTTCTACGATCTTTCCTACTTCTACATCGGGTACAACAACAAGTCACCGCTCTTCGCCGACGTGCCGACGCGGCGCGCGATGGCGATGCTCCTCGACCGCGGCCGGATCGTTCGGGACCTCTTCTACGGTACCGCCCGGATCCTCTCGGGTCCGTGGGCGCCCGATTCCCCCGCCTACGATCCGTCGGTCGCGCCCTATCCGTTCGACCCGGCGGGCGCCCGCGCGCTCCTCGCCTCCGCCGGCTGGAAGGACACCGACGGCGACGGCGTGCTCGAACGCGCCGGAAGGAAGTTCGAGTTCGACCTGCTGTACGGGGCGGGGAGCGCGAGCGTGCGCCAGGTCTGCGAGGTGTTCAAGAGCGATCTCGAGAAGGCCGGTGTCGTCTGCCGCCCCCGGGCGGTCGAATGGGCGGCGTTCACGAAGCGGATGGACGCCGGGGACTTCGAGGCGGTCGCTTCCTCGTGGTCGGGAGATCCGAATCCGGACGTGTACGGCTACTGGGCTTCGAGCCAGGGGCCGCCGAACGGCCTGAACAATCTCTCCTACGCGAACCCGGAGGTCGACCGTCTCCTCGCCGAAGTCCGCGCGGAGCCCGACGCGGGGAAGCGCCGGTCGCTGTTCTCCCGGATCCATCGCCTGATCCACGACGACGCGCCCGCGACGTTCGTCTTCCAGGGGGCCCAGAAATACGCGGTGTCGCGTTCGATCGGCGGACTCGTTTCGACGCCGGTCGGCCTGTTCCGGTTCTGGCCCGACTCGACGGCGTGGTGGCGCCGGCCGGCTCCGTGATCGCCTACGTCGTCCGGCGGTCGCTGCTGGCGATCCCGACGCTCGCCGGCATCGTGCTCGCCGTCTTCCTCCTGATGCGGATCGCGCCCGGCGATCCCGCCTCGGCGGCGGGGCGCGTCTCGGGACGCCGCGTGTCGCGGACGGCGGCGGAGGCGATGCGGCGCACGTACGGGCTCGACCGGCCGCTCGCCGTCCAGATCGGCGACTGGTACGCGCGCGCGGCGAGGCTCGATTTCGGGAGATCGTTCCAGGACCATCGCCCGGTCGCGCGGAGGATCGCCGAGGCTTTGCCGTATACCCTCCTCCTGAACGTTCTCGCGCTCCTCCTCGCGCTCGCGATCGCCGTTCCCCTCGGGGTCGCGCAGGCACGCCGCGCGGGATCGGGGTTCGACCGCGCGACGAGCCGCTTCGTCTTCCTGCTCTACTCGATGCCCTCGTTCTGGATGGCGATGATCCTGGTCACCGTCTTCTCCATGCGCCTCGAGTGGTTCCCGCTCTTCGGCGTCGCCTCCGACCCGCCGCCCGCGGGATGGGGAGCGGCTCTCCTCGACCGGCTCGCGCATCTCGCGCTGCCGCTCGCCTGCCTGACCTACGGGACCCTGGCGTATCTGACCCGTCTCGTTCGCTCGAGCGTGGCGGAGGAGCTCGGGCGGGAGTACGTCGTCGCGGCGCGGGCGTGGGGAGCCTCGGAATCGGAGGCGTTGTGGCGACACGCGTTCCGCAACGCGCTCCTTCCGCTGATCACGGTCATGGGACTCGTCGTCCCGGGCCTCCTCTCCGGTTCGGTGATCGTCGAACAGATCTTCGCGTGGCCGGGGCTGGGCCGCCTCTATTTCGACGCCGTTCTCGCCCGCGACTATCCGGTGGTCCTCGGGTTGACGTTCCTCACCGCGGTCGCGACCCTGGTCGCGACGTTCGCCGCGGACCTCCTTTATGCCGCGGCGGATCCGCGCGTGCGCTATGCATAAACGGTCGCGGGAGCCGGCTCGGGGACCGAAGTGGCGTGACGGCGGCGCGGCTCGTCGAACGAGCGACTCGACCGCGCACGACGCCACCCCCTTCGCCGACGCTCCCGCTCCCGCATCGCGGAGCCTTCCCCTCGGTTACTTCGGCGAGAGGCTCCGGCGATGCGAAGGGCCCGGACGAAACGCGCGGGTTCATCGAATGCGACGCGCATCGATCGCGATCAGCGGTACGCGCCATCTTCGGCGGGATTTCCCGGGCAGAAAAGCTCTGCAATCCGGCCGGAACGACGGGGGAAACCATGCGTGAGGCGCGGACCGGCGCATTGCTCCTCGCGCTCCTCGCGGTGGTCGCGATCCTGTCGCCGATCCTCGCGACCGACCTTCCCCTCGTCTCGCGGAGGTCCGACGGGGGCCTCGCGTTTCCGGCGCTCGCCGCGTATTCCCTCCTCGGCCGGCCCCGGCCGGCTCCGCCGGGCGCGCCGATCCTCCGTGCCCCGAGTCCGTACTCTCCGTACGGGATCGCTCTCCGCGACCGCCTGGCCCCTCCTTCGCGAGCGCACTGGCTCGGCACCGACGATCTCGGCCGGGACGTCCTCGCGCGGCTGATCGCGGCCGCCCCCGTGTCGCTCGCGATCGGCCTGACCGCTTCGCTCCTGTCGATGGTCGTGGGCCTCGCCGTCGGAGGCGCCGCGGGCGCCGCGGGAGGAGTGGTCGACCTGGTTCTCTCCCGGGCGATGGAAGTCGTGCTCTGTTTTCCGACGCTGTTCTTCGTCCTCGCGCTCGTCGCCGTCCTCGAGCCTTCGGCCCGGACCATCGTGCTCGCGATCGGGCTGACCGCCTGGCCGAACGAGGCCCGCTACGCGCGCGCCGAGATCCTGAAGACGCGCCGCCTCGATTTCGTTCGCGCGGCGCGAGCCGCGGGCGCCGGGCCGCTCCGGATCTTCTTCCGCCACCTCGCTCCCGCGGCGCTGCCTCCGGTCCTCGTTTCGGCGACGTTCGGAGTCGCCTCCGCGATCCTCGCCGAGTCGGCGCTGTCGTTCCTCGGGATCGGCGTTCCGCCGCCGAAGCCGTCGTGGGGAGGGATCCTGGCTCTGTCCGAAGCCTACGGCGAGCGCGCCTGGTGGCTCGCCGTTTTTCCCGGGCTCGCGATCTTCGCCGCGGTCACCGCCTACAATCTGCTGGGCGAGGGGTGGCGCGAGCGCCTGGGCGGGGGAGGGGAAAGCCGCGACGCGCCGCGCGAAGCGCCGGAGGAGATCGCATGACCGAGAGAATCGCCGTCTACCCCGGGTCGTTCGATCCGATCACGAACGGGCACCTCGACATCATCGAACGGGCGCGCGGCCTGTGCGACCGGCTGATCCTCGCCGTTCTCGTCAACGACGAGAAACGCCCGCTCTTCACCGTCGAGGAGCGGATCGCGCTCATCCGCGAAAACGTCCTGCCTTCGGACGGGGCGCGCGTCGAGGTGCGGGAGTTCTCGGGTCTCCTCGTCGACTTCGCCCGGTCGGTCGGCGCGCGGATGATCGTTCGCGGGCTCCGGGCGATGTCGGACTTCGAGTACGAGTTCCAGATGGCGCTCATGAACCGGCGGCTCGCGCCGCGGGTGGAGACCGTCTTCCTGATGGCGAAGGAGGAGTATTCCTACGTGTCCTCGCGGCTGGTCAAGGAGGTCGCCCGCCTCGGAGGAGACGTGTCGGCGCTCACCCCTCCCGGCGCGGCCCGGGCGCTCCGAAGAGCGTTCTCCTCCTCCCGGCCCTCCGCGGTCAGGAAGCGGCCGGCGCGCCGACGAACCGGGCGAACGCCTCGCGGATCGGCGGAGGGATCGTGATCGGCCGGCTCGCGGCGTCCACGAAGATGTGCCGCGTCGAACCCTCCGCGAGGCGCGTCCCGTCGTCCGCGAGCACGATCTCGTAGAAGAAGGAGAGCCCGCGGCTGCCGCTTTCTCCCATCCGCGTCCGGATCGTGACGCGGTCGTCGTAGCGGGCCGCGCGTCGGAACTTGCAGTCGACGCCGGTGACGAGGATCAGCACCCCCTGTTCCTCCATCTCGCGATACGGGAAACCCGCCGCCCGGCAGAACTCGGTCCGTCCGATCTCGAACCAGACGATGTAGTTGGCGTGGTAGACGATGCCCATCCGGTCCGTCTCGGAGTAGCGGACGCGGACGGAATGTTCGACCACGCGGTCGAAGATCGAGGGATTCGTCTTCATCGTTCGATTCTACGGTCTTCCGTCTTCCCGGCTCCATCGCGAAGGGCCGCCGTCGGCCGAGATCTCGTCGCGTATTTCGCGATCGTGAACAGGATCTTGTATCCGGCGCGGAACGTTCCCGTCACCGTGCCGGCGATCTTCGAGACGCCGACCCTTCGCCGGTAGGAGACCGGGACCTCGACGATCCTCAGCCCCGCGCGCACCGCCTTCACCTGCATCTCGCACGTCCATCCGAAGTCCGTGTCCTCCATGCGGATCCGGCGGAGCGCCTCCCAGCGGATCGCCCGGAATGGGCCGAGATCCGTGTAGCGGAACCCGTAGAGGCGGCGGATCAGGAACGTCGCGAGCGCGTTCCCGACCCGCGCCTGCGGAAGGAGCGCTCCCGGCTCGCGCCGTCCGAGGATGCGGGAGCCGATCGCGAGGTCGGCGCCCGATTCGACCGCGTCGAGCAGCCGGGCCGCCTCCTCCGGGTGATCGGAGTAGTCGCCGTCGAGGAAGAGCACGCCGTCCGGCGGCGCGGCCTCGAGAGCGGCGATCCCGGCGAGGCATGCGCTGCCGTACCCGCGCCGCGGCTCCCGGACCAGACGGACGGGAAGGCGCGCCGCGGTCGCGGGAGTGCCGTCCGACGAGCCGTTGTCGACCACGACGATCTCCGCGATCCGCGGGTCGCGCAGGTCGCCGACGACGAGCGGCAGCGACTCGCGTTCGTTGAAGACCGGGATCACCGCGGCGAATTTCAAGCGGCGGTACTGTAACCCGCCGGCGGGGCGGGTTCGGAATTCCCGAACGCTCACCGCAATCGCGGATAATCCGCGTCCCATGGACCGCCGCCGCCTGCTCTCCTCGATCGCGCGCCCCGGAGCAGCGCTCCTCGACGGCTGGAGCGACACCGGCCGCTGGACGATCGCGCTGCCGGAGCCGGTGGACGTCTTCACCGCGGGACTCGGCGAGACGGCTCGGATCGAGGGCTTCCTCGACCGGGCGGCGCGGGCCACGCGGCCGGATCGCGCCGATCCCTCTCCTTTCGCGGGGGGCTGGGTGGGATTCCTTTCGTACGAGCTCGGCGCGTCGTGGGAGGGAGCCGACCCGCGAGCCGACCCGGTTCCCGAGCCGGCGGCGGTCTTCTTCCGGCACGACTCCGGATGGGCGATCGACCCCGCCGGGACAATTCTGCCGATCGGCAGACCTCGCCCTCTGCCCGCGGAGGACGCCTCGTTCGGCGGGCTCGGAAATCCCGGGTCCGTCGGCGAATCGCTGGAACGCCCCGCCTACCGGGCGGCCCACGAAGCGATCCGCGGCGGGATCGCGCGCGGCGACTACTACCAGGTGAACCTCACGAACCGGTTCGCGGCCGGCATCTCGCGTCGGTCCGATCCGCGGTCGATCTACGCGAAGATCGCCGGCGATTCCCCTCCGCCCTATTCGCTCCTCCTCGCCGGGGGCGGGTTCGACGTCGTCTCCGCTTCGCCGGAGCTGTTCCTTCGCGCGGACTTCCGGACGCGGTCGGTCGAGATGCGGCCGATCAAGGGGACGGCGCCGCGAGCGAACGATCCGGGAGCCGACGCTGCCGCGGCGGCGGCGCTCCGCGATTCGGCGAAGGACCGGGCCGAGAACGTGATGATCGTGGATCTCTGCCGGAACGATCTCGGGCGCGTCTGCGAGACGGGGACGGTGGACGTGCCGGACCTCTGCCGGATACGCTCCCACCGCGTGCATCACCTCGAATCGGTCGTTTCCGGGACCCTGCGGCGGGACGCGACCGCCGGCGACGTGATCCGCGCCACTTTTCCTCCCGGGTCGGTGACGGGAGCGCCGCGGCGCGCGGCGGTCGCGGCCATCCGCGCGCTCGAGCCCTGCGCCCGCGGCGTGTACACGGGAGCCACGGGATTCCTCGACGACCGGGGACGGCTCGCTTTCAACGTCGCGATCCGAACCGCGATCGCGACGGACTCCGAAATCCGGTACCACGCCGGGGGAGGGATCACCTGGGAATCGGTGGCCGAGCGGGAACGCGAGGAGATCGACTGGAAGGCGGCGGAATTCCTGGGGCTCTTCGCGGGAGAGTCCCGGTGAAGACTCCGAGGATCACGCTTCCGGTCGATGCGCCCGCGCTCGCGCGGGGCGTCGGGTTCTTCGAGACCCTCTGGGTTCTCGACCGGCGTCCGGTCTTCTTCGAGGCGCACCTGGCGCGGCTCCGCACCTCCTGCGCCGCGCTCGCCGTCCCCGGGCCCCGTCCGTCGCGGGTGCGGGACGCGGCGCGCCGCGCCCTCCGGGAAGCGCGGCGCAACGCCGAGTACGGCATGCGGTGGTCCTACCTCGCCGTCGGGAGGGACCTCGACGCGCCGCGATCGTGGCGCTTCTTCGCGACGCTCTTCCCGATTCCGCCGGAGATCATCCGCAAGCGGCGCGGCGTGCGCGCCGTCCTGCTGCCGCGCGGATGGGAGCGCACGACCCCGCGATGGAAGACGATCGACTACCGGGCCTCGATCGCCGGCGCCCGCCTGGCGCGCGGGCAGGCGGCGGAGGAGGGAATCTTCCTCGACGCCCGGGGCCGCGTCCGCGAGGGAACGGCGAGCAACGTGTTTCTCCTTTCCGGGCGGCGCGCCGCGACGGCGCCCGTCTCGGCGGCGCTCCTGCCCGGCGTCGTCCGGTCGTGGGTCCTCGAAAACGCGCCGCGCGCGGGTCTGACGGTCGAGGAGCGCTCCTTCGCGGCGGAACGGCTCCGCCGCGGCGGGTTCTTCACCTCCAGCCTCACGGGGATCGCGCCGATCGAATCGCTCGGCGGGAAGCGCTGCGCACCGCCTCCGCCGATCCTGTCGGCGCTTCGCGAGCTCTACCGGGACGCGGCGGAGGAGACGGCGTTTCCGTGAGGCGGTTCGTCTTCGCGAGCTCGCTGCTCCTCGCCGCCCTCGCCGCCGGGGCCGACTCTCCCGTGCTCCGGGTGACTCTCCTCGGAACCGGAAATCCGCGCCCCTCGGCCGCGCGCGGCGGCCCGGCGATCCTCGTCGAGGGCGCGGGGCGGGCGCTCCTGTTCGATGCCGGGCGCGGCGCCGAGGAGAAGATCTTCGCGCTCGATCCGGCGCCGAAGGTCGACGTGCTCTTCCTCACCCATCTGCACTCGGACCATACCGTCGGCATTCCCGACGTCTGGCTGACGGGCTGGATCTTCGGGCGGTCCGTCCCGCTCCGGGTCTTCGGTCCGGCGGGAACCGCCGCGCTCTGCCGCGGTCTCGAGCGCGCGTACGCGTTCGACGTCCACGTCCGGCGCGACGTGGACGAGAAGTTGCCCGCCCGCGGGGCCGATCTCGAACCCCGGGAGCTCGGCGACGGCACGGCCGTCACCGAAGGGCCGCTCCGCATCACGGCGTTCCTCGTCGACCACGGGCCGGTCCGTCCCGCCCTCGGGTATCGCGTCGATCTCGGCGGACGTTCGGTCGTCCTCTCCGGGGACACGCGTCCGTCGGACAATCTCGTGGAGCATTCCCGCGGCACGGACGTCCTGGTGCACGAGGTGATCGCTCCCGACGCCGAGCGATTCGGGGCGGCATTCTCCTTTTCGCGGGAGCAGCGGGAGCGCGTCATCGCGCATCATTCGACGCCCGAGCAGGCCGGGGAGATCTTTTCGCGGGTCAAACCGAAGCTCGCGGTCTATTCCCACATCGTGCCGTCGTTCGCGACGGCGTCCGACGTCGTCCCTCCCACCCGGAAGCGCTATTCGGGTCCGCTCGAGGTCGGCGAGGACGGAATGGTGATCGAGATCGGAGCGACCGTGCGGGTCGTCCGGCCGCCGTCCCGCGGAAGCCGCTAGAATTCGCCTGTTGCTTTCCCGAAAACCGATCCTCTCTTCCCTCCTCCTGCCGGCCCTCTTCCTGCCGGCCGCGGGCTCTCGGGCCGAGGCTCCGCCGTCGAAGGGCGCCCGGATCCTCGCCGAAGGCAAGCGTCTCGCGGGCAACGGCCAGTCCGAGAAGGCGCTCTCGGCGTACGAGACCGCTCTCGCCGCGGCGCGCGAGGAGAAGGATCCCGCGACCGAGGCGGCGGTCCTCCTGGAAATCGGCGACACGGAGCGAGGGCGGGCGGAATACGCGAAAGCGCGCGAGGCGCTCGACGCCTGTCTCGCGATCCGCGAAAAGCTGGACGACAAAGCCGCGCTGGGGCTGACGCTCAACGTGATCGGCAATGTCGAGTTCGCGCGCGGAGCGCACGACGAGGCGCTGAAGTTCTACGAACGGGCGCTTCCCCTTCGCGAGGAAGCGGGTGACCGGGTCGGGGCGGCCGGGACGACGAGCAACATCGGCGCCGTCTACCGGACCGAAGGGGACTACGAGAAGGCGATCGAGTATCTGGACCGGAGCCTCGCCGAATTCCGGGCGCTCGGGAGGGAGCCGAATCAGGCGGTCACCCTCAACAACCTCGCGACGGTCTACGGGCATCTCGGCGATTATTCCCGCGCGCTCGAGCTCAACGCCGAGCAGCTCGCGATCGTCGAGAAGCTCGGCAACAAGGAGCTGATCGCGGCCGCCCTGAACGGAAAGGGGATCATCGAGACGTGGCGCGGCGACTACCGGGCCGCGCTCGCCGCCCTCGACCGTTCCCTCGCCCTCCGCCGCGAGATCGGCTCGCGCTGGGGCGTCGCGGAGACGTCCGACAATCTCGGCGTCGTGTACCAGAGCCAGGGAAACCACGCGCAGGCGATCGACCTCTTCACGGAAACCGTGAAGATCTGCCGCGAGATCGGCAACCGGAGCCTCGAAGGGGATGGGCACCGGAACCTCGCGCGCGAATACCTCGCGACGGGGAGACCCGGGGACGCGGTGTCGGAGTTCGAGAAGGGCTACGCGCTCGGCGAGGCGACCGGCGAGAAGGTGAACATGGCGGTCTCGCTCGACGGGATCGGGCGCGCCCGGCTCGCGATGGGATCTCCGGCCGAAGCCGCGGAATCGCTCGACCGGGCGATCGAGATCCAGACCGCGATCGGCGAGGGGAGCGGCCTCGCCGAGAGCCGCGTGCAGCGGGCGATCGCCGCCCGGAAGCTCCGGCGCCTCGATGAATCCGTCCGGTACGCGCGCGAGGCCGCCGATCTCGCATCGTCGATCGAGGCGCCGGAGCCGCTCTGGCAGGCCCACCTCGCCGCCGGAGAGGCGCTCGCGGCCTCCGGGAAGAAGTCGGAAGCGGCGTCCGAGTTCGACGCGGCCATGGCGACGATCGAGGGCCAGCGCCTTCGCGTCGCCGGGCCGGAAAGCGCCGCGTCGCTCTACTTCGCCGACAAGCTGGCGCCGTATCGGGAACGAATGACGCTCGCGCTCGCGGCGGGCGACAGGGCGCTCGCGCTCGAGCTCGCCGAACGGTCCAAGGCGCGGACGCTCTCCGGAATCCTTGCCGCGGGGCGCCTCGACGTCGGCAAGGCTCTCACGCCGGAGGAGCGGCGAAAGGAGCGGGAGCTCGACACTGCGCTTTCCGCGCTGAACGTGAAGCTCCACCGCCTTCGCCCGAACGAGCCGGGCGCTGCCGAGGTCCGGGACCGGCTCGAACGCAGGCGGCGGGAGCGGGAGGCGTTCGAATCCGCCCTGTATGCCGCGCATCCGGAGATCGCGGCCGACCGGGCGGAAACTCCGCCGCTGACCCGCGCGGAGATCGGCGCGATCGCGAGCGCGACTCGCGCCGTGATCCTCGATTACGTGGTCGGCGCGAAGGCGACGATCCTCTTCGTCATCCGCCCCGGCGACGAGGCGAAGGTGATATCGATTCCGATCGGCGCCGCCGATCTCGAGCGGAGCGCGGACGAACTCCGCCGCGAGCTTGCGTCCCGTGACCTGGCGTTTGCGAAGGCGGCCCGGGAGATGTACCGGACGCTTCTCGCTCCGGCGGCACGGCTCGGCGGCGATCGGCCGTGGATCGTCGTCCCGGACGGGCCGCTCTGGAAGGTTCCGTTCGCGGCGCTTCAGGCCCCGGATGGCCGGTTCGTGATCGAAGAGAGGGCGTTGTCCTATGCGCCGTCGCTGGCCGTTCTCCGCGAGACGGAGCGGATCGCCCGATCCCGCGCGGCATCCGGCGGGGAGCGTGAACTCCTGGCCCTCGGCAATCCGAAAACCGATGCCCCGCCGCTTCCCGAGGCGGAGCGCCAGGTGCGCGAGATCGGCACTCTCTACGGCGCCGGGCAGAGCGAAATTCTCGTCGGCGAAAACGCCAGCGAAAATCGCTTCGTGGAGGAAGCACCGGCGTTCCGCGTTCTCCACCTCGCCACCCACGCGGTCCTCGACGATGGCAACCCGATGTACTCGCACGTCCTCCTCGCGAAGGGAGGAGGAGACGACGGCTTCCTCGAAGCTCGGAAACTGATGGACCTGGACCTCCGGGCCGAAATGCTCGTCCTTTCCGGCTGCGAGACCGCCCGCGGCGACGCCCCGGCGGGAGAGGGGATCACCGGGCTGCTCTGGTCCGCGTTCGTCGCCGGAGTTCCGACGACGGTCGCGAGCCTGTGGCGAGTGGAATCGGCGAGCACTTCGGATCTCATGATCGCGTTCCATCGGGCGTGGCTCGCATCGCGCGGGAAAGGGTCGCCGTTCGCGAAGGCAGAGGCGTTGCGGGCGGCCGCCCGGAAGCTCATCGCCTCCGGGCGGTACGCCCATCCGTTCTACTGGGCCGGTTTCATCCTCGCCGGAAGCCCCGATTGAGCATCAGTATTCCGGGGGCGCGGCCGCCGCGGCAGATTCCTCGGCCCGTTGCCGGATGGAGCGATCCTCCGATTTCGTGTCAGGCTGTCCATAGAGCTCGGGTTCGATGTAGTACCCCTTCTCGGTATCCGGTTTCTCCTGTCGAACGACGATCCGGTGGGATGCCGCCCAGGGATCCTTCCGGACGCCCGTCACCTGCCAGGAGAC
>DASTIQ010000092.1 GCA_035717485.1 Thermoanaerobaculia bacterium
CGTCGCGCTGTCGATCGCCTGTTCGCGTTCGGGGAGGGTTTCCGTTGCTGAAGTCATATGTACCTCTCAGCTTCGAGTGGTGTGCTCTCGTGGCAAAATGAGAAATCTCGGCACGGCGTGCGTACGTGTCCGGCCGTTTGCCGACCTGGCTCGGGCTGGGGAGACGTCCACGTTTCTCATTGTGGGGAGGCGGCCGGCAAAGTTCTATTGGACCAAGGTCTAATGGAACGGAACGGCAGCGGGGACTAGAGTGGCAAACGGCCGGCGCGGGAGAACCGACCGGCACGACAGGAGCGACGAATCATGCGACGACCATTGACGTTGGGATTGGGACTCTGGCTCGCCGCGGCGAGCCTCCCGGGTCAGCCCGCGGCGGCTCCGCCGACTGCGGATGGGAAGGCCGCTCCGCCGGCCGCGGCTCCAGCCGCCGCGCCGTCTGCTTCTCCGGCGACCGCACCCGCCCAGTCGGTCGTCGGGATCTTCCGGATCGAGTTGCAGCCGAGCGGGTCGGCGTTCGCGCTCGGTGAACCCCGTCTCGAAGGCGACACCTACGTCTACCGCGGTCTGGTCGAGAAAGCCGAGGTGCGGGTGCCGAAGGCGCAGGTGCGCACGATCACGCCGCTGACCCGCGACGTGAACAAGGAGACCGCCTGGCAGATCGACCTCGTTCCGTCCGGCATCGTGATCGCCCGCGAGGAGCCGAAGCTGAAATCGAACGCCTGGGTCTTCCACGCGGTCAAGAACGGGACGTTGATGAGCCTGAAGCGCACGGACGTCAGGACGATCACCCGGCTGACCGGCATTCCCGCCTTCAAGGCGAAGCAGAAGGAGCTTGGCGCGAGCCTTCTGGCGGACAATCTGCCGATGGAGGGGAGCGCCGTCCACCCCGCTCCGGCGCCGAAAGGCGCGGCTCCCGCAACGAAGGCGGCCCCGGCGTCCCCGGGCAACTGGCATTACGAGGGGGTGCCGGGGGCAACCGATGCGTACGCACCCGGTAACGCCGTCGTCGCTCATCCCGGCGACGTGCCGAAGGCTCCCGAGCCGCCTCCGCCCCCGCCTCGTTGAGCCCGACCCGCCCGGGCATCGCCCCGCGGACCGTGTCGCGCCCCCGATCCGGACCCTATTTCGGGAAAAGCAGCGTCACGACGACCCGGTAGCCCCAGCCCGACGCCCCGTTCTCCGGCGACGCCGCCCAGTAGCGCAGGCCCCCGGCCAACTGCACCGGCTGCTTTCCGAAACGCATCAACTGCGCGACCGTGAAGTTGAGCGGCACCGACCAGCGATCCTTCGCGGCCTTCCAGTTGTACGTGCTCTCCGTGTTGAGGGTGAATGTCGTGAGGGTCTTCGTCGTTCGCGCGACGAACGGCTGAACGAAGAGCGCGTTGATTTCCGCCCGGTCCGAATCTCCGGCGTACGACCAGAGTTGATTCGCGAGCATTCCGACCGTCCAGCCCGATTTCTGCGTCAGCACGACGAACGTCGGCCCCGCCGCCCACTTCTTCCCTCCGAGCGACTCGTCCGTCGCGGTGGGGAACAGAAGCGCGGGCCCCACGCCCCAGACGATTCCTCCCGAGGTCGGCTCCTTCGGCGAAAAGAAGAGGCTCTGCAGGGTGTCGCCGAGGCCTCCCTGACGGCCGTCGTCGACGACGTGCGACTGGTACGTGAGAGGCAGGATCGTGCGGGAGATGACGTTCCAGTCGCGGCTGATCGAAATCGGAATGACGGGCTGGACATTGGCGACGAACTTGAAGCCGTCGCCGCCGGCGAATCCGTAGTCGAAATTCATCTGCACCGGCGCGCTGATGAGGTTCGCGATCGGATTCGAGAGTTTCTTGGCGAGCTCCGCCCCATTGGAGGACGCCGCGGCCGCGCCCGGGGACGGAGAATCCTGCGGCTGTGCCGAGGCGGCCCGTGTTCCGGCGCCCGCCAGAGCACCGACAAGCATGGCGGCCATGAGGGTCCGATGCGCATTCGTCGTCGGTCCGCGTTTCATTTCTTGCTCCTCGCCGCATCGTAGGGATCCGCTGGAGCGGGCGAAATTGGACCTTGGTCCAAGTGACGCCGGAATCGCGTCATCCCGCACGTGATCACCGCGAACAGGCTCACGACGATGCGGTGCGACGTCGGAGAGGTCCGTGCGCTCGCCTTCGGAGACGTCCGGAACGCGCGAGACCTTCGGTGCCGTGACGCGCCATCACTAAGACCTTGGTCCCATAGAAGGCCGGCTCTCGCTCCTCTACAGTGAACTCCGTGCGGCAGCCGACAGGGGCGCCGCCCCGGGAGGATGGCCATGAAGAAACGTTCCGACAGCGAGAGAGCGGTTCGAAGCGGAACCGCAATTCTCCTTTTGCCCTTGGTGGCGTTCGTTTCGTCCGGTCCGGCGTTCGCGGCGCAGGCTCAGACCGCCGCGGCTGCCCCGGCGACCTCGACGGCCAAGCCCGCGGCGGGGGCCCCGGCGGCCGGTGCGGCGGCACCGACCAAGTTCTCGACCGACCAGCTCGAACAGATGGTCGCCCCGGTCGCGCTCTACCCGGATTCGCTCCTGACCCAGATCTTCATGGCTTCCACGTTCCCCATCGAAATCGTGCAGGCGGCGCGCTGGCTGGAGAAGAACTCCGGCCTGAAGGGGAGCGCCCTCGACGAGGCGCTGAAGAAAGAGACGTGGGACGCGAGCGTGAAGTCGATGTGCGGATTCCCCGACGTGTTGAAGCGACTGAACGAGAACCTCGACTGGACGCAGGACATGGGAGAAGCCTTCCTCGCCCAGAGGTCCGAAGTCCTCGACGCGGTCCAGAGGATGCGCGGCAAGGCCTACGAGTCCGGCAATCTGAAAACGACGGAACAGCAGACGGTCACCCAGCAGCCCGACAAGATCATCGTGATCCAGCCGTCGAATCCGGAAGTGATCTACGTGCCGCAATACTCGAGCACCGTCGTGTACGGCTCGGCGTGGTCCTACCCGACGTACTACTACCCGCCCGCCTACTACGCGCCCGTCGGCTACGGCGCCATGGCGTTCACGGCGGGGATGTTCATGGGAGCGGCGATGTGGGGCGGCGCCTCCTGGGGATGGGGACACAGCGACGTCAACGTCGACATCGATCGCCAGAACAATTTCAACAAGAACACGAACGCCAACTTCAAGAACCAAGGTCAGGGCAATAGAGGTCAAAACGCGGGCGGCAAGCAGAGCTGGAACCGCAGCCAGAGCAACTCGGCCAGGGCGCAGAGCAAGGGGGGCGGTGTCTCGAACAACCAGGCCCGGGGCTACGGCTCGAACTCGAGCGCGCGAGGCCAGGGCGCTTCGGCCTCGACGCGGAGCTCGGGCGGTTCCCGCGGCGCTTCCGCCTCTCCTTCGACCCGGGGCGGAGCCGGCGGAGGGGCATACGGCTCGGGTGCTTCCGGCCGCTCCTCGGGATCGTCTTCCTACGGCGGCGGCAGCCGCGGAAGCTCGGGCAGCAGCGCCTTCAGCGGCTCGCGCGGCGGGTCGAGCTCGACGCGTTCCTCGAGCTCACGGGGTTCCATGAGCCGTGGCGGCGGCGGCCGCGGCGGACGGCGGTGAGGAGACGACGATGAAGAACAGAACTTTCGGATTCCTGATCGCGGCGGCGATCGTCATGGCGCTCGCCGCGGTGCTCGCCTCCGCCCAGACTTTGGGCCCGGCCGGCTATTCCACGCCCGAAGAAGCCATGCGGGCCGTCGCGGCCATCGCGGGCACGGGCGATACACGGAAGGCGGAAGAGATTTTCGGCAAGGACGGCCTCGACCTGCTCCATTCGGGGGATCCCGTCGCGGACAAACAGGACGGCCAGCGCGTCAAGAAGTACATCCAGGAAAAGGTCGCCTTCGAGGACCGAAGCGAAGGCGGAAAGACCCCGCTCATCGGGAAGGACCGATGGCCGTTTCCGATCCCCCTCGTCCTGGAGAACGGGCGCTGGCACTTCGACATCGCCGCCGGGCGGGAAGAGATCGCCAACCGCCGCGTCGGACGGAACGAGCTGTCGACCCTCGAAACCATGCACGCGTACGTGGATGCCCAGCGCGAATACTTCGCGGGAAAGTACGCGGGGACCCGCGCGTACGCCACGAAGTTCTTCAGCTCCGAAGGGAAGCGCGACGGGCTCTACTGGCCCACCGCTCCGGATGCCCGCCGGAGTCCCCTCGGGCCGCTGGTCGCCGAGGCCGCCGAGGAGGGGTACACGCAAGGCAGCGGCGAGCCTCAGCCGTTCCACGGCTACTACTTCCGGATCCTGACGGCGCAGGGCAAGAGCGCTCCGGGCGGAGCGCGGAGCTATCTCGACGAGAACGGCGCCATGACGAAAGGCTTCGCGCTGCTGGCATGGCCGGCGAAGTACGGCAACTCCGGCGTCATGACCTTTCAGATCAACCGGCAGGGCATCGTCTTCCAGAAGGACCTCGGCCCCTCGACCGACGTCACGGCACGCGCGATCACGGAATACGACCCCGACGAATCGTGGGAACCGACCGCGGACGGATTTTGAGATTTGTGGAAAAGGAGACCCGAATGAGACCCCTGAGAATCGTCTTCGCCGCGGCGCTCGCGGCGCTCACCCTCCCGCTCGCCGCCCAACAGAGCTCGACGAGCAACATGGACATCCTGCGCGACAAGTTGAAGGGCGACCGCAAGGTTCTGGTCGCCGCGAACATGAACCTCTCCGACGCCGAGGCGAAGAATTTCTGGCCGATCTACGACGCATACCAGAAGGAACTGAGCGACCTCAATACTCGGACGATCAAGGTGATCGAGGACTACGCCGCCGCCACCGAACAGGGAAGGATCTCGAACGCGGCGGCCCGCGATCTGCTCTCGCGAGTCATGGACATCGACCAGGACGAAGTCCGGATGAAGAAGAACTACGTGAGCAAGATGCAGCGCGTGCTTCCGGACGCGATCGTCGCCCGCTGGGCCCAGATCGAGAACAAGATCCGCGCGGCCGTCCGCTACGAGCTCGCCGCGAGCATTCCGCTCGTCGAGTAGGCGCCCAGAGAAAGAGGAAAAACGGCCATGAAACGATCATCGATTCCCCGAACGTCACTCGCGCTGGCGGCCGCGCTCGCCCTCGCCGCTGTCGTGTGTCCCCGACGGGCCTCGGCGCAGGTGTTCGCTCATCCCGAGGGCGACCACTGGGCCTGGGCGATCGCCCTCGAACCTTGGGCGCCGACGATCAACGGAGACCTCAACCAGGGGGTCCCCCCGGCGGAAGGGAACGGCACGCCGGGAGAACGGTTCAACGTCAAGATCGGCCCGAACGACTACCTGAGGAACCTGAAGTTCGCGCTGCCCCTCGCCATCGACATCCGGAACCGGCGCTTCTCGATCCTCACGGACATCGGCTACGTCGACTTCAGCCAGGATTCGAACATCACCGGGGTGCGGCCGGCGGCGTCGGCGAACGGCATCGAGGTAACCGGCAATCTCGGCACGAAGACGGATCTCAAGGGTCTCCTGTGGACGGAGGGATTCGGCTGGACCGTCGCGGGCAGCCCCGACGGGAGTTTTCTCGACCTTCTCGTCGGCGTGCAGTTCTTCGGGCTGAAGTCCGAAACGAAGTGGCATCTCGAGGGCACCATCACCGGCCCCGGCGGCAACGAGGTGATTCTTTCGAAGGACGGCAAGGCCTCGAACAACGCGAACCTGTGGGACGGCATTTTCGGCATCCGGGGCAAGGCCCGGATCGGCCGGCAGTGGGCGGTTCCGTACTACGCCGACATCGGCGCGGGAACGTCGAAGCTCACGTGGTCGGGTGCGGCGGGGATCGCCTTCGAACCGGGAAACTGGCAGTTCGCCCTGTCGTGGCGCCAGATTTCCTGGTCGCAGAAGGACGACAAGCTCGTCCAGGGCCTCCGGGTCGGCGGGCCGGCGCTCGCGATCGGCTACGCCTTCTGACGGAGGGAGCGATGAAAAAACTCCTGCCGGGAATCCTTTCCCTGGCGCTTCTCGTCGTCGGCTGCTCGTCTCTCGAGACGGGCGCCGACTACGAGCCGGGGACCGATTTCTCGAAGTACCGGACGTTCTCCTTCCAGGAGGGTTCCGGGCAGCCCTCTCATCCCTTCGTCGTGGAGCGCGTGCGCCGAGCGGTCGCGGCGACGCTCGAAGGAAAGGGATGGAAGGCCGTCGAGAGCGGGGGAGATGCGACGGTGTACACGCATTTCCACCTCGACTCGAGGACCCAGATGACGACGACCGACTACGCCTCCGCCGGATGGTACGGATGGCGGTGGGGGGGCGGCGTCGCGACGACGACCGTGAGCGAGATTCCCGTGGGAACGATCGTCATCGACGTCGTCGACTCGGCCGAGAAGAAGCTGCTCTGGCGCGGCTGGGGCAAGGACGACGTCACGTCGCGCCGATCCCCGGAAGAGGCCGAAGCCTACGCCCGGAAGGTGATGGCGAAGCTCTTCGAGAATTTCCCGCCGGCGAAGTAGCGTTCAGGCGGGCGCGGCGGCGCTCCCGGAGATGCCGAGACGGGACGCCATGCGGACGAGCTCGGCGAGCGATTTCGCTTCCATCTTCGCCATCACCTGCGCGCGGTGGACCTTGATCGTCTTCTCCGCGATGTCGAGCCGCGATGCCGCCTGCTTGTTGAGCATCCCGGCGACGACGAGCGCCAGGACCTCCCGCTCGCGCGGCGTGAGGTGATCGAACCGCTGCCGGAGGATCGCGATCTCGCGTTCGGAACGCCGATCGTCGCGGTCCTTGTCGATCGCCCGCCCGATGGCGTCGAGGAGCTCCCTGCGGCCGAACGGCTTCGGGAGGAAGTCGACCGCTCCGCTCTTCATCGCCCGGACGCTCGACGGAATATCGCCCCGGCCGCTGATGAAGACGATCGAAATCCTCTTTCCGTTCGCCGCCAGCATCTCCTGGAGCTTCAGGCCGTTGATGTCGGGGAGATACAGGTCGAGGAGGAGGCAGGACTCGGCCTCGGGAAGACCGGCTTCGAGGAACTCGGCGGCGCGCGCGTAGGTGCGGACGTCGAAGTCCTCCGTCTTCAGGAGACGCGACACGCTCTTTCGGATCGCCGGGTCGTCGTCGACGACGCAGACGATGGATTTTTCGACGGTCACGGCCCCGATCTTCCCGTCGGCATCCGCCGCGAGACAACCGTCAAACGCATCAATTCCTTCGTTTCGAGCCAAATGCATCACGCCGCCGGGGGGCGGCGGCTCCTATCCTCGGCGGAATGAACCGGCTGACCGTCGCCTGGTCGATCGCGTCCGGGGTGTGCGCCGCGCTGGCCGCGGCTCACCTGGCGGTCTGGGCCTCCCGCCGCTCCAAGAAGAGGCACCTGTTGTTCGGGATCGCCGCGCTGGCGGCGTCGGCCAACGCTCTCGCCGAGCTCGCCATGTTCACGGCGCAGACCGCGGCCGCGTACACGGCGGCCCACCGCGTGTCGGTGGCGACCGTCGGGATTCTCGTGGTGTCGATGGTCTGGTACGCCCGCGTCTATACCGGCGACGGGCGGCGCTGGCTCGCGTGGTCGGTAACCGCCGCCTGGGGAGTCGTCGTCGCGGTCGACCTGATCGACCCGTTCGGCCCGATCTTCGGGCCGATCCGGGTGCTTCGGACCACCCGCACGGCGTGGGGGGATCCATTCGTGCTCCCCGTCGCCCCGCTCCATGCGACCCGCGAGCTGCTGGACGTCGCCGACGTGTTCCTCGGTCTCTTTCTCATCGACCTCCTCTGGACGATGTGGAAACGCCGGGACCGCCGGCACCTGCTCGCGGCGGCGCTCGGAATCGGCGCGATCATCACCGTGGGCCTGATCCAGGTCCGGATGGTCGCGCACGGGTCGCTCGAGATGCCGCCCATCGGATCGTTCATTTATCTCGCGATCGTCTCGATCGCGGGATACCCGCTGACGGCCGACGTGATCCGGATCGCCCACATGGCCGACCGCCTTCGCGAATCGGAGATCAGCCTCACGGAAAGCCGGAGGATCGCCATCCTCGCCGCCGACGAGGCGCAACGCGCGGAAGAGTGGTTTCGCCGCGTCTTCGACGCGTCGCCGAGCGCGATGGTCCTGGTGGACCGCGAGGGGACGATCCGCCTGGTGAATTCGCGCGCGGAATCGCTTTTCGGATATTCCCTCGGGGAGCTCGTCGGGCGCCCGGTGGAAGCGCTGGTCCCGGATCGGTTCGAGCACGCCCGGCATCGCCGATCCTGGTTCGAGCATCCGCACGACCGGTCGCCCGTGGGACGCGAGCTGTACCTGCTCCGGAAGGACGGAACCGAGATCCCCGTCGAGATCGGGTTGAGCTCGGTTCGTTCGGGAGACGCGGCCTTCGTGCTCGCGTCGGTCGTGGACATCACCGCGCGGCGCCAATCCGAGCTCGAGCTCGCGCGCCAGCGAAACGAGCTCGCCCACCTCTCGCGACTGACCACGATCGGCGAGCTCGCCGGGTCGCTCGCCCACGAGATCAACCAGCCGCTCACGGCGATCCTCTCCAACGCCCAGGCGGCGCAGAGGCTGATCGAACGAACCCCGCCGGACCTCGCGGAGGTCGCCGACATCCTCCACGACATCGTGGAATCGGACAAGCACGCCGGGGAAGTGATCCGGCGGCTCCGGACGATGCTGCGAAAGGAGGAGGAACACTTCGAACGGCTCGACATGAGCGAGACCGTCCAGGACGCTCTGAAGCTCGCGCGGAGCGACCTGTTGAACCACGGCGTCACCGTGGAGACCGAGCTCGCCGCCGGACTCCCGGCGATCGACGGCGATCGCGTGCAGCTCCTCCAGGTGCTCCTGAACCTCGTGCTCAACGGCATCGACGCCGTGGCGAACGAGCCGCCCGAGCGGCGGAGAATCTTTTTCGGCACCGCGCGGGCGGAAGGAGAAGAGAGCGCCGTTCACGTGTGGGTCGGAGACTCGGGACCCGGGATTCCGGAGGGAGAGCTCGACAGGATCTTCGACCCCTTCTTCACGACGAAACAGACCGGGATGGGCCTCGGATTGTCGGTCTGCCGGACGATCGTGACGGCCCACGGCGGCCGGATCTCTGCGACGAACGATTCCGGGCGGGGGGCGACGTTCCACGTCGTTCTTCCGGCGCGCGCGCGGGATCTCCGCGAGGAGGAAGTGCCGGCAATGAGCGTCGGGTAGAGAGTGTGGCGGGGGTAAGACCAAGGTCTAATATCTTCGGCTCCTCCTTCCCCTTACGATCGACGAGGGTGAGCCAGGCACTGATGATCGCCATCGTCGACGACGAAGAACCCATCCGAAAAGCGCTCAGCCGTCTGCTGCGCGCCAGCGGATACCGCGTGGAGACCTATGCTTCCGGGGCCGACTTCCTCGCTTCCCTGGAGCAGGGCCGTCCCGATCTCCTCGTGCTCGATCTGCACATGCCGGGCCTGAGCGGCTTCGAGGTGCACGAGGCCGTCAACTCTCTCGATCGGCCCGTTCCGGTGATCGTGATCACCGGGCACGATTCTCCCGAGACGCGCCAGCGCGTGATCGACGGGCGGGCCGCGGCGTACCTGCGGAAGCCGGTCGACGAGGAGCTCCTGATCCGCGCGATCTGCGAGGCGACCGGCTCGCCGCTCCCGGCCTGACGGCGGCGATCCGCGTGAAGCCGATGCGCCGCCCCTCGGCCGTCGCGAGCGCCGTGCTCTTCGGTGCGCTGGCGCTCTTTGGCGCCTCCCGCGGCGCGCTTGGAGACGAGACGCCCGCGGCCGGCGCCGGATCACCGCCTTCGACCGAGCTCGGGCAGGACACGGATCCGACCAAGCCGGTTCTCTTCAGCCTCCGCGACGAATACTTCGATCTGCCGGGCGGAAGCTGGATCAATGCCTTCATCCTCCGCAAGGACACCCTCGCGTGGCAGGAAAAGCCGATCCTGGGACGAGCCCGCGGGGTGCTCCTTCGGTCCGAGCTGCCCGTGGCGACCTCGCATCTCGGCGGCGAGACGACGACCGGTCTCGGCGACGGCTACGTGCAGGCCCTCCTCCTTCCCCGGCTCGGCGGCAACTTCCTGCTGGGAATCGGAACGGGCCTCGTGATTCCGACTGCGACCGACCGCCGGCTCGGCACGGGAAAGTGGACGATCGCGCCCATGATCGCGCCGCTCTGGTACCTTCCGCGGCAGGCCTACGCGTTCGTCAAGGTCCAGGAATTCGAGTCGTTCGCCGGGCCTTCGAGCCGTCCCGACGTCAGCTACCTCCTGATCACGCCGACGGCGCTCTGGAGAGTTTCGCGGCGCTGGTGGATGCTCGTCGACAGCGAATCGAGGACGAGCTGGACGCTCGACGGGACCACGTCGTTCCGCTCCGGGCTCCTCTTCGGGAGGATGCTCACCCCGCGGGCGGGTCTCTCGCTCAAGCTCGAGGTGCCGTGGGGGAACCATCGGCTCGGCGACTGGACGCTGAAGGCGAGCTACTACTATGCCCGGTTCTGAAACGATGAGGTCGGTTTCGGCCGCGATCGTCCTCGCGGCTGTCCTGGGGCTCGCGGCTCCGCTCGGCGCCCAGCCCGCGTCGCCTCCGCCGGCTTCCGGCGCCGACTCGATCGACGTCGTCGAGATGAAGAACGGCGACCGAATCAGCGGCGAGATCAAGTCGTACAGCGAAGGCCGGCTGTTCGTGTCCGCCCCCGAGGGGGACATCAACGTCAAATGGAACAAGATCGTCAGCATCCGGTCCGTGAAGCAGTTCGAGATCGAGACGACCGCCGGATTGCATCATTTCGGCTCGCTCGCGGCGTCGGATCCCCCGGGCAGGCTGCTGCTTCGAACGGGAAGCGGCTCTCTCACGATCGATTTCTTCGACGTCGTCCGGATCACGCCGATCTACCAGACCTTCTTCCGGCGGATCGACGGATCGCTCGACCTCGGGATGAACTACACCCACGCGAGCGACCTTCTGCAGTTCGACGTCACGGCCGACGCGAAATTCAGGAAACCGAAGTTCGTCGTGCTCGCCGATCTGTCGCTCTTCTACTCGCGCCAGAACGGGGAAACCACCTCGCAGCGCGGAAACCTGATGTTCACCTACATCCGGATGCGCCCGAACCGCTGGGTTTCGGGCGGCCTCGTGGGCTTCGAGAACAACCGGGATCTGGGCCTGCAGCTCCGGGAAACGGCCGGCGTCTTCGGCGGACGCTTCCTCGTCCTGAAGAACCAGACGAACCTCGTGGCGACCGTGGGGCTGATGGGCAACCACGAAAAAGGGACCTCCGGAGAATCCGACAACAACCTCGAGGGCGCCGTAGACGCTCGATATTCGACGTTCACGTACGACTACCCGAAGCTCTGGTTCGACGCGTACCTGAGAGTCGTCCCCGGCATCACCGACGCGCCCCGCGTCCGCGTCGACGCGAACGTGAAGCTCAAGCGCGAGATCGTGATGAGGGACTTCTACCTCTCGATCTCCGTCTTCTACAACTACGACAGCGTTCCCCCCGCCTCGCACGCGGTGAAGAGCGATTGGGGGCCCATCCTCTCGATCGGCTGGACCTTCTAGACGCAGGCGCGGCGATCCATCGAATGATGCGGGCGCGTGCCGCCCGCGGTCTCCCTGCGACGTACTGGCGTCAGTACGCCTCGGTCGCCGCGGGCGTCCCGCATCCCGCCTGATTCGCGTCTCGCCGCGCTTAGGCGTTGTTTGTCAACCGAGCGCTCTCCTCTCATTCGGCTGGAGGTTCTAGGTACGCCTCGGCCGCGGGCGGGGCGAGCGCCTCCCGTCGGGCTCACGCCTCGGCATGCTTTCGCGGGAATCTGATCTGACCACCGCCGAGCGTCCTTCGGCCGACGTCGGGCGCGACGCCGAAAACTCACACGATCCTTGGCTTGATTTCGTGTATTGTCGCGCTGACGATGCGTACCGCGAGGGCAATCGGGCTTCTGGCGGCCGTGCTCGCTCCGGCGGCCGTGCGAGGCGCGACGGACGCGGCCGCGGATTTTCCGAACGTCCGCGTCGGCGGCCAGCTGTTCGCCGACTTCACGTACCAGGCCGCGCCGTCCGGGACGGATGCCGCGGGGAACGCGATCCATCCGAATTCCTTCAACGTCACCCGCGCCTACGTCAACGTCTTCGGAAACCTCTCGCGGGTGATTTCCGCGCGCATCACCTCCGACATCGTCCGCGATACCGATCCGAACAGCTCGCTCTCGGGGAGCGCCGTGTACCGGCTCAAGTACGCTTACGCCCAGGCGGCTCTCGACGACGCGATCGGAAGAGGGAGCTGGATCCGGATCGGGCTGCAGAGCACCCCGTACATCTCGTACGTCGAAGAGGTCTACCCGTACCGGTTCCAGGGTCCGCTGTTCTTCGACCGCGAAGGCCTTCTCGTGTCGGCGGACGCCGGCATCTCCGCGCGCTGGGCCTTCCCTTTCGATTACGGCGACGTCGTCGTCGGCGTCTTCAACGGGGAGGGATACGCCCACTCGGAAGCCAACGATCAGAAAGCGCTGCAGGCGCGAATCGGCATTCGTCCGCTGCCGAGACACCCGGTCCTCCGCGGACTGCGCTTCGCGGTCTTCGGCGACCGGGATCACTACCAGGGAAGCGACCCGAAGGACCGCCTCGCCGGCGTCGTGACGTTCGAGCACCCGTGGTTCAACGCGGGCTTCGAATTCGGGCGCTTCCGGGACCGCTCGACGCCGGGTGCTTCCGAAGCGAACGGCCGCGGGTGGTCCGCCTGGGCGACTCCGCGGACGCCGATCGGCGTCGGAGGTCTGCTCCGCTACGATCACACCGAGCCCGACGAACACACCGGCGCGACGAGGACGAGGGAGATCGCCGGCATCGCGTACTGGTTCCCCCTCCAGAAGGGAATCGCGACCGCCGTCATGGTCGATTACGAGAGGGACCGCTATCCCGGCTTCTCCCCGCCGAAGCCGACGGAAGAGCGCTGGGCGCTGCACACGCTCGTGAGCTTCTAGCCGGGGGCCCGGCCGGAACCGCGCGCGGCATGCGCGCGGTTCACGGACGTCCCTCGTTTCGACGTTTCGCTATTCCTCCATCGACCAGATCAGCGCGAGGGTTTCGACCACGTCGATGATCGTCCCCCCTCCGATGTCCGACGTGTGCATCTCGATCGTTTCGGCCCAGATGTTGTAGACCTTCCGGTCGCCGCGGCCGTTGAGGCTGTCCGAGAGGAGCGCGATCGGCCGTTCCGCGTCGGAAAACTCCGTGTGCCACGAATTGAAGACGACGATGTCGCTCGTCGTCTTGTTCTGGACCATGGCGCGGGCCTTGAACTTGCCTTGGTCGGCGATCCATTCGATCGTCGAGAAGGGCCAGAGCGAGTATTCGGTGACCTCGGGTTGAAGGTTGTAGTTCTTTCGCTCCCCGATGGTTGCCGCGGCGACCCTCAGGTCGCCCATCGACACGCGCGCCCGGAGCTTCGAACGATCGGCCGACTTTCTGCTGGGCATGAACCCCCCCTTTTCTGAAGGGGAGCCGTTTCGCGCCCCTTCATGGACTCCCATCGGAGTCGCCGGAAAAAGGGGACACGGCGTCGTCCCGATCTGCCATGTCACTGATGAAGCTGGATCTTGGCGTTCCGGGGCCTGGCGGATACCGTGGTGGAGGAACGAAAGCGAGGCCGTCATGCCCTACAAGAAGCTGGATTTCGGGGCTTCGGCGCGAGAGCGCGTGCTCGCGGGCGCCACGATGCTGACCGACGCCGTGCGAGTCACCCTCGGGCCCCGTTCGAAGAGCGTGCTCATTGAGAAGAAGTGGGGAAGCCCCGTCGTCTGCAACGACGGCGTCACCATCGCCCGGGAAGTCGAGCTCGAAGACCCGGAGGAAAATCTCGGCGCCCGGATGATGCGCGAAGCCGCGACCCGCACCGGCGACGCGGTCGGCGACGGAACCAGCACCGCCACGATCCTGGCCCACGCGATCTTCGCCGACGGGGTCCGCAACGTCGTCGCGGGAGCGTCGGCCGTGGAGCTCAAGCGCGGGCTCGACCGCGGCGCGCGCGCGGCGATCGAGGCACTGAAGAAACTCTCGCGGCCGGTCGCGAGCCGGAAGGAAAAAGCGCAGGTCGCGACGATCTCGGCACACAACGACCCGTCGGTCGGCGAGGTGGTCGCCGACGCCGTCGAGAAGGTCGGAAACGAAGGAGTGATCTCGGTCGAAGAAGCGAAGGGGACGGAGACGACACTCGAAGTCGTGGAAGGCATGCAGTTCGATCGCGGCTTCCTCTCGGCGTATTTCGTGACGGATCCGAAGGGGATGGAGTGCGTCCTGGAGGATGCCTTCCTCCTCCTCTACGAGAAGCGCATCACGCACCTGAATGACCTGCTCCCGCTCCTCGAGAAGGTCGCAAAGTCGGGAAAGCCGATGCTCGTCGTCGCCGAGGAGATCGAGGGGGATGCGCTCGCGACGCTGGTCGTCAACAAGCTGCGGGGGACGCTCGTCACGGCGGCGGTGAAGGCGCCCGGATTCGGCGATCGGCGGCGCTCGATGCTCGACGATCTCGCCGTCCTGACCGGCGGCCGCGTGGTCAGCGAAGAGCTCGGCATCAAGCTCGAGAACCTCTCGCTCGAAGACCTCGGGCGCGCGAAGAGGATCGTCATCGACAAGGATCACACGACGATCATCGGCGGCGCGGGAACGCGGGAAGCCATCGATGGTCGGTGCCGCGACCTGCGCGAGCAGATCGAGAAGGACACGTCCGAGTACGACCGCGAGAAGCTCCGCGAGCGCCTCGCGAAGCTCTCCGGCGGCGTCGCCGTCGTTCACGTCGGCGCGCCTTCGGAAGCGGAGATGAAGAGCCGCAAGGAGGCGTTCGAGGACGCGATCAGCGCGACGAAGGCGGCGATCGCGGAGGGCATCGTTCCGGGCGGCGGCCTCGCGTACCTGCGGGCGATCGACACGGTGGCGGAGGAAGAGGCGAAGTCGGAGGGAGACTTCCGAACGGGCCTTCAGATCCTCAAACGCGCCCTGGAGTCTCCGTGCCGCCAGATCGCCGCGAACTCGGGCGTGGACGGCGGCGTCGTCATCGACCGGATGCGCGGGCGGACGGACAGCTTCGGATTCGACGCGGCGAAGGGAGAGTATGCGGACCTGGTCGACCGCGGGATCGTGGACGCGACGAAAGTGCTCCGGATCGCCCTCGAGAACGCCGTCTCCGTCGCGAGCACGCTTCTCCTGACCGAGGCGACGCTCACGGAAGTGCCGGAGAAGCATGCCGGCCCGGAGCCGGCGCTCTCGGAAGCGTAGCTGACGCGTCGCCGACCCGTCGACGGACGTTCAGCACACGCCCGGGAGCGCCGCGGTCGACCCGGACCCCGTCGGACCCGCATGGTCTCCGGGCGGCGGAAGAGAGAGCCGGGCCGCGGAACGACGGGGCTCTGACGCGGTTCCCGACCCTCTTGCCGCCCTCGCGGCGCTACCGCGCCCGGTCGACGCTGATCTCCGGCGGCCCCGCGTGCCGCTTGACCTCCCCGCGCGTCTTGCGCAGGTGGTCCTCGACGCGGCGGCGCAAGGCGTCGAACCCGTCGCGGACCGCGACGTACACGTCCTCCTCGTCGGGTTGGCGGTCGATATCGAGCTCCTCGCCCGAAACGGTCGTGCGGATCCGGACGTTGTAGAGAAATCCCTTGCGGTGATGTCCATGGCCCGCTTCGACCCAGACCTCGCAGCGCTGGACGAGGGGCGAGAACTGGTCGAGTTCGGCGGCGCGCTGGCGAATCTTCGCCTCGACGGCTTCCGAAGGCGCCATGCCGAGGAAGGTGATCTTCAGAGGAATGTTCATCGGATTCTCCTTTCCGCCGACTCCGCGGCGGAACGCAGGTTCTCCACGCTCCCAGTATCGGCCTAGGCCGCGAACGGGGAAACCTCCATTTGGATCAAATCCGGAGCGCTCTCTTCGATGTGTCTGGATCAGGTAATGGATGCGCCGATCGCGGACAATTCCAAGGGCGCTTCAAGGAGGGCATCATGAAAATTCGTACCGTGATGAACACACCCGTCAAGACCATCGGTTCCGGGAGCAGCCTGGCGGCGGCGGGAAAGATCATGTCCGAGAACGACTGCGGGGTGCTCCCCGTGGTCGACGAGAAGGATCACGTGATCGGCGTTCTGACGGACCGCGACGTCTGCCTCGCGCTCACGTCGAAGAACCGGCCGGCCTCGGAAGTCCCGGTCGACGAAGCGATGTCTCCGCGCGTATTCGCCTGCGGACCCAACGACGAGGTGCAGGCGGCGCTCGAGACGATGCAGTACCGTCTCGTCCGGCGGCTGCCGGTCCTGGATGATTCGCGGCGGCTCGTCGGGATCGTCTCGATCGACGACATCGTCATTCATGCCGGCCCGGTGACGGCGAAACCCCCGACGGAAGTCACGTACGGAGAGGCGTTCAGCACGCTGAAGGCGATCTGCGGAACCCGCTTTTCGCATCCGCCCCTCATCGTCACTCCCTGAGCGGGGGAGACCGGCTCCCGGCGCGACCCGCCGGGAGCCCCTTTTCGGGAGTGAGGTCGACATGATTCCGCGGAGCAATCGCGCGGCCCGTCATCCGCACGCGGCGCGGAGGCCGCTATTCCTCGGGGCGATTCCGCCTCCCCGGCGGGGTCCTTCCTGCTGGGAAATTCATCGGGAGAGCGGCGCCGGGCGCGACCGTTTCGAAATCTACTTCCACGGCGCGCGCATCGGCCGGGAGAGGGGAGCGGCGGAGCTCGAAGAACTGCTCGCCGGGGCCCGGCTCCGCCGGGACGACGTTCATCGGGTCATCGCCGCTCTCGGAGAGCATCCCGTCGTCTGGGTGGAGGTCCGACTCGAAGAGTCTCCGGCCGTGCGCCTGCCCGCCGCCGGACCGCGTTTCTGACCGTCCCTTCCCGCGATCAGGAACGATCGGTCGTCAGGGCACCGGGAAGCGGGAGGCGCACGGGAACGCGAATTCCGCTCCAGTCTCCCGGCACGCTCTCGAAGACTCCGGGAATCTCGGCCGCACATTCGACGCAACGTCCGCGCTCGTCGAGCTCCCAGTCGGCCACGAAGAACCCGCGCCGGCCGACGACCGAGGCGCCGCAGGACGGGCAGAGGGTCGTCGACCCGGCGTCGTCGCGGACGTTTCCGGTGTAGGCGTAGCGGATGCCGTTCCGCCGCGCGATCTCGCGGGCGCGGCGGAGCGTCTCCGGAGGCGTCGGCGGCACGTCGGCCATCTTCCAATCCGGGTGGAACGCGGTGAAGTGCAGCGGGACGTCCGTCCCGAGGTGGTCGGCGATCCAGCGCGTCATCGCGTCCGTCTCGGCTTCCGAATCGTTCAGCCCGGGGATCATGAGGTTCGTGATCTCGAGCCAGACGGAGGTTTCCTTCCGGATGTATTCGAGAGTCTCGAGGACCGGCGCCAGGTGCGAGGCGGTCACGCGGTGGTAGAAGTCCTCCGTGAACGCCTTCAGATCGACGTTGGCCGCGTCGATCTTCCGGTAGAACTCGCGGCGCGGCTCGGCGCACATGTATCCCGCCGTGACCGCGACCGACTTGATCCCGAGCTCGCGGCAGGCGTCGGCGACGTCGATCGCGTACTCGAAGAAGATCGTCGGGTCGTTGTAGGTGAACGCGACGCTCCGGCACCCGAACTCGCGGGCGGCGCGCGCGATCGTCTCGGGAGAGGCCTCTTCGGAGAGCTTCGAGATCTCGCGCGACTTGCTGATGTCCCAGTTCTGACAGAAGCGGCAGGAGAGGTTGCATCCCTCCGTACCGAACGAGAGCACCGACGTTCCCGGGAGGAAGTGGTAGAGAGGCTTCTTCTCGATGGGGTCGACGCAGAAGCCGCTCGAGCGGCCGTACGTCGTCAGGACGATCGCGTCCGCCTGACGGGCGCGGACGAAGCAGAGGCCCCGCTGCCCCTCGTGGAGCGCGCAGAACCGGGGGCAGACGTCGCACTGGACGCGGCCGTCGGGCAGCGCGTGCCAGTGGCTCGTCTCGACGACGGGGCCGGCCGGCCGGGCCTTCATGGCCGCCCGCCGCCCGTGGGGGCCGGCTCCTCGTCGCGGGTCGAAAGGAATTCGCGCACCTCCTCGTCGGTCGTCTGGCCGAAATCGGCGTACCACTCGCCGACGGCCATGAAGTGGGGAGGCGTCGAGACGCAGATGCACGCCTCGGCGGCCGCCGCCGCGTCGTCGCAGGCCTCGGAAGAGGCGACCGGCACGGCCACGACGATCGAGCGCGGCGAGAGCTTCCGAACGGCGGCGACGGCGGCGCGCATCGTCGCGCCCGTGGCCAGCCCGTCGTCGATCAGCAGGACGGTCTTCCCGGCGAGCGGCAGGGGCGGCCGCCCTTCGCGGTAGGCCCGCTCGCGGCGGCCGAGCTCCTGGCGCTCGCGCGCGATGGCGTCGTCGATGGCGTCCCTCGATACGCCGAGCCGGGCGATGAGGTCGTGCGAGAGCACGGTGACGTCCCCGGAGGCGATCGCGCCGATCGCGAGCTCGGGATTTCCCGGGTGACCGATCTTCCGCACGACGAAGACGTCGAGGGGGGCATCGAGGGCCCGGGCGACCTCCCAGGCGACGGGCACTCCGCCGCGGGGAAGGCCGAGGACGACGACGTCCGGACGATGCGCGTAATCGGAGAGCTTCTGGGCGAGCACGCGGCCCGCGTGTCTTCGATCGGTGAAGATCATGGCCGTTCCTTTCCGGCGGTTCCCCGAGGGAAGTACTCGCCGAACCATTCGGACGCGCGTCGCGCGACTTCCGCGAGAGCGCCCGGCTCCTCGAAGAGATGCGTCGCCCCGGGCACGACCTCCAGCCGCTTCTCGCAGCTCAGGCGCTCGAGGGCGGAGCGATTCAACGCGAGAACGAGGTCGTCGCGTCCTCCGACGAGGAGCAGGGTCGGCGACTTCACGCGTTCCAGGGTGTCGCCGGCCAGGTCGGGCCGCCCTCCCCGCGAGACGACCGCCGCAACTTCCGGGCCAAGATAGGCCGCCGCCACGAGCGCGGCCGCCGCCCCCGTGCTCGCGCCGAAATAGCCGAACGGCATTCCGTGCGGGATCTCCTCGACGAGCCAGCCGGACGCGCGGACGAGCCGCTCCGCCAGCAGATCGATGTCGAAGCGGAGGCGGGCCGTCGAGAAGTCCGCTTCCTCCTCTTCGTGGGTCAGGAGATCGAAGAGCAGCGTTCCGAGTCCGTGGCCGCGGAGCGTCTCCGCGACGTAGCGGTTCCGCGGGCTCAGGCGGCTGCTCCCCGCCCCGTGGGCGAAGACCACGACGCCCCGGGCTCCGTCGGGAATCCGAAGCTCGGCGTCGAGGGAGACGTCCCCGGCCGGGATCTTCAGATCGGCGACCCGGGCCTCCCGGGCCAGCGTGCCGGCATCTTCGTTCATCGTTCGCTCCTGTTCGCGGCGGTCGAGGGCGGCGCCGCGGATTCGTTTTCGCGTCCCCGGACCACCCGCCGGCCGTCCGGGGCATCGACGACGGTCCATGTCCGATCCCCGTCGCCGGTATCGGAATAGATGACCACCCAATCGCGCGTCCTGCCCAGGTCGTGCGCGCGGGCGGTGTTCGAGAAGAGGGCGGTGTAGTGGCGGCCGCCCCGAGCCGTGTGCAGGACCGGCAGCCACCGCTCGTGCCGGGGATTGAACCGGCGCGGCGCGATCCTCGGTATCGATCCCGCGGCGGCGCCCCGCCGATACTCGCGGTCGACGTCGAGGAGGTCGGCGACCGGAGGCTCGCCGGCGGCCGCCGGAGAGGGAACCTGGACGCGGCCGAGGCGGGCGGCGAGGGAGTCGCGAACCCCGGAGACGCGTTTGTCCCCCATCCCCCGGATCCGGGCGAGCCGCCCGTCGTGGGCGGCGGCCTCGAGGTCCTCGAGCGTGTGAATGCCGAAGTCACGGTCGAGCGTCCGCGCGAAGCGCGGTCCGATGCCGGGAACCGTCGCGAGCAGCGCTTCGGGATCCGTGTCGGCGCGCAGGCGATCGAGCATCGCGAAGCGGCCGGTCACGACGAGGTCCCGGATCGCGCGGGAGATCGCCCGCCCGATTCCAGGCAGGCGGTCGAGTCCGTCGAGCCCTTCGATCGAGAGGATCTCGGCGACGCTCCGGTCGATCCCGCGGACGTTTCGCGCGGCCCGGGCCCAGGCTCCCACCCGGAACCGATTCGCGCCCCGGGCGAGGAGCAGGCGCCCGATCTCCTCGAGATGCGCCGCGACCTGCTCGTTGACCGCGAGGCGCGGATGAGCGCTCATCGAATCCTCGCCGACGGCGGTTTCGACCGCCGTTTCCGGCGGGAAAGCGGGGCCGCCATCCCGTCGACCGCTTCGACCGGCTGGGGCGAGCGGAACTCGAGGAGAGTCCGCCGTCCTCCGGCCGATTCGATCTCGACGGCCGCCTCGGCGCCGCCTTCCAGGATTTCCACCCAGATTCGGCGGCAATCCTCGATCCGATGCTCGATGTGATCGTCGGCTCCCCGGCCGACTTCGATCGCGACGCTCGGCCGCGGCGAGGCCACGGCGCTGGCGCCGTGGAAGGGCAGTCCCGAAATTTCCTTCTGCGCTCCGCGCTCGGCGATCAACTCCTCGACGTCGACGAGCCACCCGTCGTGCCGGCGGCTGAATTCTTCGAAGAACGCGGGCCAGCGTCGGCGGGGAATCTCCTGCGTGCGGGTGCGAATCGTGTTCGTTTCCATGATCGAACCCCGTCCGCGAGGATCGCTCCACGGGGCCGGAAATGCCAGATGCGTTTGTCTTAAGGCACGGCAGACAAGCGGGAATCAGAGCCGCGCGTCCATGGGATCCGCCGAAATTCGGAAAGCCGCCCCGCCATTCCTCGCTGCGAAGAATGACGTCGACAATGCGAAACGACGACGAGGCGCGGCGTGCGGGAAGACGCGTTCGATGGATCGGGCGGCGGTGAAGGCGTACGGGTGACGTACGTCGAACCGCCGCCCGGGCCACCGGACTCGGATGACGGCGCGTATCGCCGCGCCGTCTACACGTAGGGTTCGATGCGGAGATCCGCCGACAGGTATCGGACGTTCGGCGCCCGCCGGACGGCATCGAGGATCGCCTGCTTCTCCGCCCACGAATGGACGCGCCCCTCGAGCGTCACCTTGCCGTCGGAGACGTGAACGTCGATCATGTCCGCTTCCCGGTCGGCACGCCGTTCGAGCGTTTCCTGGATCGCCTTTCGAAGCTTCGTCTCGTCCGTCTTCGTCACGGCGACCGTCAGATTGTTCGCGACGCCCTTCACTCCCTGGAGCCGGCGAACCGCGCGTTCGGCCTCGTAGCGGTCGAGGAGACTTGCGACCTCTCCCTCGAGCGTCACGAGCCCGTGGGACACCGTCGTCCGGATCTTCGTGTCGGGAAGGAAAACGTCCCACTCGAGAACGTTCCGAACCGCGTGGGCGAGCTCGGTGTCCGTCCGCGCGAGCGAGCCGGGGATGTGGACCTCGACGTCGTCGACGACGTCCAGGACTCCGAAGACCCGGTGCGCCGCCTCGCGCGCCGCGAGCTTCTTCGCGTAGCTGTCCACCGTGCCCGTCAGCGTGACGATTCCGCCGTCGACCTCGACTCCCACATCCGTTTCCCGGACCCGGGTGTCCCACCGGAATTCCCGGAGCACGTCCTGCTGGATTCGCCGATCGGTCCGAACCACCGCTTCCATCGTGGTCATATGTCCTCCTTCGAGGCGATCGCCGCGCGACCGCCGGGGCGTCTCTCAGCATGCGCGCGGGCCCCGCCCCGGTCCACGTCCAATTGCATCAATTTGCTCGGGAAACCGCGGGATTCGGCCCCCGGACCCGGCGCCCCTCGACGATCCTGTCCCCGGGATGCAGCACGACCGTCTCGCCCCCGCCGAGGCCCCCGAGGACTTCCGCGACCTCGGCGTTCCGGTGCCCGACCCGCACGTCCCGCCGGCGGGCGCGCCCTCCCTCGACGACGAAGACGCTCCATCCGTCGCCCTGGCGGAAGAGCGCGCTCGCCGGAGCCGTGAGGGCGTTCTTCCCCTCCCAGACCGTGACCGCGACCTCGACGCGATAGGCGTCTCCGAGGCGCCCGGGCGGGTCGAGGAGGTCGCCCACGACGTTGACGCGCTGCTCCTCGACGCCGAGAGCCGAGATCTTGGTGAATGCCGCCGGCTCGATCGTGCGCACCCGGGCGCGGAGCGGAGCTCCGGCGCCGCCGTCGACCGTCATCTCCATGCCGGGCGACACCCGGACGGCGTCCGTCGAGAGGAGATCGACGACGATTTCGAGCGCTCCCGGCTCGCCGACCTCGACGACCGCCGTCCCGGCGGGGACCGACCGCTCGCTCTCCTGGACGACGCGGAGGACGCGCCCGGCGACGGGAGAGCGAACCGGGACGGAGGCGCGGCCGCGGGCGCCCGGCTCGTCGGCGATGAGCACGGCGCGGGCGGCCTCCGCCTGGAAGGCGGCCGCGGTCGCCGCGAAACGCGCCGCGTCGAGCTCGCGCGCGCGGGTCA
>DASTIQ010000093.1 GCA_035717485.1 Thermoanaerobaculia bacterium
TCGGCCGTCGCGACGATCACGGGAATCGAGGCGAGGGCGCTGTCGCGGCGCTGCTCCGACCGGAACTGCCATCCGTTCATCCCCGGCATCCGCAGATCGAGGACGATCAGGTCCGTGCGCGTCTCCGAACGCAGGTGCGAAATCCCCTGTTCGCCGGTCGCGGCGGCGACGACCTCGTATCCGTTCTGTCGGAGCAGGTCGCCCAGACCGCTGCGGAGGCGGGAATCGTCCTCGACGATCAGGATGCGGCGGGGAAGCTCTTCGATGCTCATGCGGGATCGCGATGCAAGGGCCGTGCACAGCGATCCATCCTGTAGACTCCGCCCAGCTTGACGCTCCTTCTCTGGGTCCTCTACGCCGCGGGGGCGGTGGCGATCGGAGGGGCCGCGCGCTTCGTGAAGCGCCCGATCCCGGGGCTCGCCTTCTCGGCTTTCGTGCTCCTCCCGGTCCTCCATCTCCTTCCCGGCTTCGTATCGGACAGGACGGCGATCCCCGTGCAGGACGTCCGGCTCGTCTACCCGTGGACCGTCCTTCCCGCTCCGTTCGGGAATCCTGAGCCCCCCCGGAACCCGAACTTGAACGACATCGCGCTTCAGATCGCGCCGTGGACGGAAGCCGTCCGTTCCTCCTGGAAGGGCGGAGTCGTTCCCTGGCTCGATCGCTGGAACGGCTCCGGAATGCCGCTCGCCGCCAACGGCCAGTCGGGCGCCTTCTCCCCGTTCACGCTCGCCGGCCTTCCCCTGCCGCTCGGGCGTTCGTTCACTCTCGCCGAAGCCCTCCGGCTCCTCGTCGCCCTCGCGGGGACATGGCTCTGGATCGCCGAGCTCGGCGGCTCGGGATCCGCGGCGTTCGCCGGAGCGCTCGCATTCGGTTTCTCGCTCCTCATGACGGTCTGGCTTCCGTGGCCGTTCGCGTCGGTCGTCGCGCTCTGGCCGTGGGCATTCTTCCTGCTCGAACGTCTCGACGACCCGCGCGGACGGGCGCGCTCCGCCGCGCTCCTCGTGGCGGTCCTCGTCGCGTGGGCCGTCTCGGGTCATCCGGAGAGCGCCGCGGTGGGCGCGGCGTTCGCCCTCCTCTGGACCGTCTTCCGCCTCCTCTCGCGGGGATGGTCGTCGCCGCGCGCCGTGATCGGATCCGCGGCGGTCGCCGCCGTCGTCGCGGTCGGGCTTTCCGCTCCCCTCCTCCTCCCCGAGCTCGACGCGATCCGCGCGTCGAACCGGCGCGCGAACGCGGAACGCATCCGAGCGTCCGTCGCGGCCGCCTGGCCGCCGCACGCGCCCCGGTGGAAGCCGGGGTTCGTCGTTCCGCTCTTTCCGGCGGCGTACGGCGACGCCGTGAACGCGCCGATGTTTCCTCGGGTCGGGTACTCCTTTCCGGAAGTCTCGTCCGGGTACGCCGGCGCCGCCGCCTGGATCCTCGCGTTCATGACGCTCCGTCCCGGGTCGCGCCGCCGGAAGGAGACGCTCGCGCTCGCCGCGGCGATCGCCGCGGCCGTCGCGGCGTCGACCTGGACCTGGCCGGCGGTCGAAATTCTCACGCGCGTTCCCGGCCTGGGCATCATGCTGCCCCTGCGTTTCCAGGGATGGATCCCGTTCTGCGTCGCGACCCTCGCGGCGCTGGAATTCGATCGGTGGCGGCGCGACGTCACGGCCGACCGGCGGCGGTCGCTCTGGACGACCGCCGCCGCCGCGGCGTTCGCTCTTCTCGCGGCGGGCGTCTTCCTGCGATACCGGCATGCGTACGCGGCGCTCGGGGGCCTCCGCGCGGAGGCGCTCTACTTCGGCCTGGCCGGCTCGGTCGCCGCCGCGGTCGGTGCCGCCGGCATCCTGGCGTCGCGACGGCGGCTTCGCGCCTCCACGCGGAGCCGGCTGGTCCTCGCCGCGTTTGCCGTCGGGTCGGTGGCGGAGCTCTTCGCGATCTCGCGTCCGCTCGACCGGTTCGGACGGTCCTCGGCCGTCTTCCCCGCCACCCCGCTCGTCGATTTCCTGCGGAGCCGGCCCGGGACGTTCCGCACGCTCGGCGTCGCGACCGCCCTGTTCCCGGGGTCGAACGTCTTTGCGGGCGTCGAGGACGTCCGCACGCACGACCCGCTCGAGCGCCGCGATTACGTCGAGTTCCTCGACGCGGCCGCCGGGTACCCGCCGGAGGAGTACTTCAAGACGTTCCGGAACCCCGAAGCCCCCCTGTTCGACCTCCTGAACGTCGAATACGCCGTGGCCGCTCCGGACGCCTCCCTCCCCGCGCCCCGATGGGAGCCGGTCTATTCGGGGCGCGACGGCAACGTCTTCCGGAACCGCACCGTCCGCGCCCGTGTCTGGGCGCCGCGGAGGGTCCGGATCGTCGGAAAGACGCCGGCGGGACACCCGGAGGACGCCTTCGCCGCGTTCGGGCTCGGGCCGGCCGAGCTCGTCGGCCGGATCGGAGACGGCGACGAGGCTCTCGTCGTCTCCG
This sequence comes from Thermoanaerobaculia bacterium, assembly GCA_035717485.1. Classification (NCBI taxonomy): domain Bacteria; kingdom Pseudomonadati; phylum Acidobacteriota; class Thermoanaerobaculia; species Thermoanaerobaculia bacterium. The sequence continues at coordinate 2,452 of DASTIQ010000093.1, forward strand.
ACGGGAAACGGCCGCTCCCGGCCAGGGACGGCGGCCCGGCGCCGGCGATCTCCGCGATCTCCTCGTCGGGCCGGTCGCTCGCCTTCACGGCGCAGCTCGAGGGCGCGGAGCCCGCGGTCGTCGTCGCGAGCGAGGTGCAGGACGGCGGCTGGCGGGCCCGGGACGAGCGGGGACCTCTGGCGACCGGGAGGGCCGACGGGCCGCTCCTCGCCGTCGCGGTCCGGCCCGGCCGCCACCGCGTGACGCTCACGTATGCGCCTCCGCATCTTCCGGCGGGACTCGCCGCCGCCGCGGCCGCGGCGCTCCTCGGCGGCGCCGCCCTCGCCGCCGCCGTCCGGCGGGAGCGAACCGCCTCCCCCGCTCGCGGGGTCACCTAGCCGCGGTCTTCTCCTTCCGCCCGCCCCTGGCCGCCATCCGCGCTTCGTGCCGCGCCGCGGCCTCCTCGATCGAGTGCGACTCCTTCAGGCTGCTGTCGTGCTTGGCGAGCTCGGCGATCCGCTGGTAGTAGTGGTGGAGCACCTTCAGCTCGTCCTCGCTCAGGTCCTCGACGTTGACGAGCCGGCTGCTCGCTCCCTCGAGTGCCGCGACGATCTCGTTCAGCTTCAGGTGGACGGCCCGGGAGTCGTTGTTCTGCGACCGCTGGATCAGGAACACCATCAAAAACGTCACGATCGTCGTGCCGGTGTTGATGACGAGCTGCCACGTGTCCGAGTAATGGAAGACGGGACCGGTCGCGCCCCACACGACGATGACGGCCGCCGCGACGATGAACGCCAGCGTGCTTCCCGTGAACCGCGTCACGGCGCGCGCGAAATTCTCGAACAGGAGACTCAGTCGATTCGGTTTGCTGCCCATGCGGATTTCCTCCGGGCTAGCCGTTGTGCAAGGGGAAGGCCATGCGCGATGCGCGTCGATCGCCGCCCCCGGGAGGAGATGTCGGCTCCGGACTCGGCGACCGAAGCGCACCGGCAAGACGTGTCGGAAGACGCCCGCCGGAACCCGGCCGTGGGTGTGGTCTGCGCCTTCTAGGTCAGATCCACCCAGACGGATTTGAGCTCCGTGTACTCCATCATCGCCTCCTCCCCGCGCTCGCGGCCGAAGCCGCTCTCCTTGTAGCCGCCGAAGGGAAGGCCCGGGTCGTACATGTTGTAGGTGTTGATCCACACGGTCCCGGCGCGGATCGCCCGCGCGACGCGGAACGCCTTCTTGACGTCGCGGGTCCAGACGGCCGCCGCGAGGCCGTAGCGCACGCGGTTCCCGAGCTCGATCGCGGCCTCGGGCGAATCGAACGTGAGCGTCGCGAGGACGGGGCCGAAGATCTCCTCCCGCGCGATCGTCATCGAGGGATCGACGCGATCGAAGACGGTCGCCTCGAAGAACGCGCCTTTGCCGCCGACGTCCCGGCGATGTCCTCCGGCCACGAGCGCCGCCCCTTCGCGGACGGCGCCCTCGACGTATCCCGCGATCGTGTCGCGCTGCCGCTCCGACACGAGCGCGCCGAGCCGCGTCTTCGGGTGCAGAGGATCGCCCGGCTCCGTCTTCTTCGCGCGGTCGACGATCTTCTCGAGGAGCGCGTCGTGCGCCGATTCCTCGACGAGCAGGCGCGAGCCCGCGGCGCAGACCTCCCCTTTTCCGTAGAAGATCCCGTTGAACGCGCCGCGCGCCGCCGCGTCGAGGTCGGCGTCCGCGAAGACGATGTTCGGCGACTTTCCGCCGAGCTCCATGGAAACGCGCTTGACGGTGCCCGCCGCGGCGCGGAGGATCTTCTTCCCCGTCTCCGTCTCTCCCGTGAACGTGATCTTGTCGATCCCGGGATGTTCCGCCATCGCGCTCCCGACGCGCTCTCCCGGGCCGGGGACGACGTTGAAGGCTCCGGGCGGCAGGCCCGCCTCCTCCAGGAGCGCGGCGAACATGAGCGCGGTCAGCGGAGTGAGGGAAGCGGGCTTCAGCACGACCGCGTTTCCGCACGCGAGCGCGGGAGCGATCTTCCACATGGCCTGGAGGAGCGGGAAGTTCCACGGCGTGATCGCCCCGACGACGCCGATCGGCTCGCGCCACGTGAAGAGGAACGCGTCGGCGCGCGACGGCAGCGTTTTCCCGGCGATCTTGTCGGCCCAGCCGCCGAAGTACGCGAGCGCCTCGGCCGCCGCCGGCATGTCGATCTTCGCCGACTCGAAGATCGGTTTTCCGTTGTCTCGCGTCTCGACCGCGCCGAATGCGTCGGCCCGCGAGGCCAGGAGGTCGGCGGCGCGGAGGAGCACCTTGCCGCGCTGCCTCGGCGTCATCTCCTTCCACGGGCCGCTCTCGACCGCCCGGCGGCCGGCCGCAACGGCCGCGTCGACGTCCTCGGGCCCCGCTTCCGCGACTTCGGCGAGGACTTCTCCCGTCGCGGGATTGGTCGTCGCGAACCGGCGGCCGGAGAGCGCGGGAACGAACCGCCCGTCGATGTAGAGATCCGCGGGGAGAACGGGAACGTCGCTCATGGTTTCCCGGGCGGAGCCGGCGCCTTCTCGGCTTTGGCCCGGTAGTAGGCGACGAGCGCCCGCATGTTCGCCTCGTGGCTCGATGCGAGTTCCGGGGGGAGCTTGTTGATCCGCAGATCCGGCTGCCCGATGCGCGTCGGAAGGAAATCGTCCTTGATCTTCTCCCGGACGATCGTCTGCGCGGCGGCAATCGCATGCTCGAGGTAATCGCGCGTCGCGGCGATCCCCTCGGGAGGGCCGATCGGGCCGTAGCCCGGGACGAGCGCCTTCGCGTTCAGGTTCCCGAGCACCGTGAGGGCCCCGAGCCAACCTTCGGGATCGATCGACTTCGAAAAGAGCGGCGGGAGGAGCACGGACTCGGCGAGATCTCCGGAGAAGAGGATCTTCTCGTCGGGGAGGAAGACCGCGAGATCGCCGGCGCTGTCGGCCGGTCCCAGGTGCCGGATGATGACGTGCCGGCCCGCGCGCGCGAGCACGAGACGCATCGAGACGCCGAGCACCGCCGACGGTGCGCCGGCTTTCGACGCGACCTCCTGGAATCCGGCGGCGAACCTCTCGTCGCAGACGATCGCGGCGCCCCGTTTCGCGAACGCTTCCACGCCTCCCGCATGCGGCCCGAAATCGTTCGTGAGGACGAGATACGAGACGGGTTTCTTTCCCGCGGTCGCCGCGATGTCGGCGAGGAGCTCCTCCGCGTCGGCGTTCGAGCGTCCCGCGTCGACCGCGACGACGGAGTCGCCGAAGAGGAACCAGCCCGCGTTCGCGCCTCCCTTCGTCATCACGGCCCAAACCCCCTCCCCCACCTTCCGGGGCTCGTGGAGCGACGGGGTCTCGGTGGAGGGCGCGGCAGCGGGGGCGCCGGCCGTCTTCGGAGCGGGAGGTTTCGCCGGGCTCTTCTCGTCCTGAGCGGGCGCGGAGACCGCGGCGAGGAGCGCGATCGCCGCCCACGCGACCGCCGCCGCGCGAATCTTTCCCGGGGAGCTCGATCTCATCGTTTCGTTCCTTTCGACCCGGAAGATCCGGCTCAAAGTTCGGGAGTCTACCCGACTCGCGTCGCTCGGCCGGCGACCGCTTCTCGAAACGTCCGGAAGAGGCGCCGCGAAACGGGATCTTCCCGGAGGTTCTCGGGGTGCCACTGGACCGCGACGATTCCCTCTCCCTCGACCGCCTCGACCACGCCGTCGGCGGACCGCGCCGTGGCCGTGAGGCCCGCGCCGAGCCGCGCGATCGCCTGGTGGTGCCGCGAGTTCACGGAGAACGTTCCGGGGGGAAGGGACGCGCCGCCCGAGACCGTCACCGCATGCGCCATCGCGTCCTTCGGGCGGCGAATCTGATGCTCGACGGGCGACGGGATCTCGGTCGGGATGTCCTGCACGAGCGTCCCTCCGCACGCGACGTTCACGATCTGCAGACCGCGGCAGATCCCGAAGATCGGAGCGCCGCGCCTCCGCGCGGAGGCGATCAGCCCGAGCTCCTGGTCGTCCCGCCGGCGATTGACCTCCCCGAGGCCCGGCCGCGCGGACTCGCCGTAGAGCGGCGGATCGACGTCCTCGCCTCCCGCGAGCACCAGCCCGTCGAATTCGAACGGCGGAAGATCCCCGGAACGCAGAACCGCGATCTCTCCGGAGGAGAAGCCGGCCGCGGCGAGCGAACCGAGGTAGTCGTCGCCGCCCGTGCCGTCTTCCAGGGTGACGACGATCCTCATCGCGCCGCCTCGAAGAGAACGGCCATCCCCATCCCTCCCGACACGCAGAGCGTCGCGATCCCGCGGCGCGCCCGCCGCCTCTTCATCTCGTGCAGGAGGGTCGTCGCGATCCGCGCCCCGGTCGCGCCGATCGGATGCCCGAGCGCGATCGCGCCGCCGTTGACGTTCACGCGCGCGCGGTCGAACCCGAGATCCCGCTCGCACGCGATCACCTGGGCGGCAAATGCCTCGTTCAGCTCGATCAGGTCGACGTCCGCGAGCGCGTGGCCGGTCTTCTCGAGGAGCCGCCGGACGGCGGGCACCGGCCCGATCCCCATGCGCGCCGGATCGACCCCCGCGGACGTCCACGCCACGATCCGCGCGAGCGGGGAGATCCGGCGGCTCTCCGCGTAATCGCGCGAGCACACGACGAGCGCCGAGGCCCCGTCGGTGATCCCGGAGGCGTTGCCCGCATGCACCGTCCCCTCCGCGGCGAAGACCGCCGGCAGCCGCGCGAGCGACTCGAGAGTCGTCTCGGGACGCGGGTGCTCGTCTTCGGAAACGACCGACTTCCCTTTTCGCGTCTCGATCTCCACGGGAACGATCTCCGCCGACATCCGGCCGTCCGCCCGGGCGGCCGCGGCCCGGCGCTGCGACTCGACCGCCCACCGATCCTGTTCGTCGCGCGAGATTCCGTATTCGCGCGCGAGGCGCTCCGCCGTTTCTCCCATGAGCTCGCCGCACAACGGACACAGGAACCCGTCGCGCGTCATCCCGTCGACGAGCTCCGCGTTTCCCATCCGGTATCCGAATCGCGCCCGGGGAAGGAGGTACGGGGTCGCCGACATGCATTCGTGCCCGCCGGCGAGCACGACCTCGTTCTCGCCCACCGCGATCGTCAGCGCGGCGAGCGTGATCGCCTTCAGGGAAGACGCGCAGGCCTTGTTGACCGTGAACGCCGGGACGGCGTCGGGAACCCCGGCCCGATGCGAGACCTGCCGCGCGGAGTTGGGGCCGCCGCCCGCCTGCCGGCCGTGCCCGAAGATCGTCTCGGTCACGTCCTCCGCCGGCACGCCGGCGCGGGCGAGGGCTCCCCGCGCCGCCGCCGTCCCGAGGTCCGCGGCCGAGAGCCCGGCGAACGCGCCGCCGAACTTCCCGATCGGCGTCCGGACGGCCGACAGGACGAGCACCTCGCGCATCCGCGGATCCTACACGAGCGGCCCTCTTGCGGCGGGGGCGCCGCTCGGATATCGTCGGAGGGAGATGTATGGGACTCCATCCAATTCGCCGGCCGGGCGCCGCGCCCGGAACGGCACGCGCGTTTCCCCGGCCGGCGCGGCGTTCCCCTCGCCCGGCGTGCGGCCGGTGCTCGACGGGATCCGCCGGCTCGTCCAGAGCCTCCGCCTGTCCGCGCGGCAGGCGCAGAATCGCGCCGGCATCTCGGGCGCGCAGCTCTTCGTCCTCCAGAAGCTCGCCGAAGCGGACGCGCAGTCGGTCAACGACCTCGCCGCGAGAACCGCGACCGACCAGAGCTCCGTCTCGGTCGTGGTCCACCGCCTCGCCGAGAGGGGGCTCGTCGAGCGCCACCCCGACGCGCGGGACCGGCGCCGGGTCCGGCTGACCCTCACGCCGCGCGGTCGCGCCCTCCTGCGCCGTTCCCCCGACTCGGCCCAGCGCCGGCTCGTCCGGGCGATCGAATCGCTGCCGCCCGCCGAACGCCGGGTGCTCGGGGCGAGCCTCGCCCGGCTCGTCTCCGGAATCGGGAAAGCGTCTCCGGCCCTCTTCTTCGAGAAGGAAGAGACCGCCGCGAAGAGCCGGGACCGGCGTGCCTGACCCGACGGCCTCGCCGGCCGGGACGAAGGGCGGCCTCGCGGTCGCGCCTTCGCTCGAAACCGCTCTCGTTTCGGCCCGCGTCCCGTCTCGGGGGCCTGCCGTCGATCGGCGCGTCATCACGCTCTCCGCCTGGGCGATCGCGCTCGGGCTGGCGGCGGGGCTCGTCGCCCGTGCGCTCGTGCTGCTGATCGGACTGATCACGAACATCGCGTTTTACGGGCGCTTCTCCTTTTCGTTCGCGTCTCCCGCGGGAAACTCCCTCGGCGCCTGGGTGATCGCCGTTCCGATCGTCGGCGGCGTGATCGTCGGGCTGATGGCGCGCTTCGGCTCGAAGGCGATCCGCGGCCACGGCATTCCCGAGGCGATGGAGCAGGTGCTCCTGAACAAGAGCCGGATTCCTCCCCGCGTGACGTTCCTGAAGCCCCTCTCGGCGGCCGTCGCCATCGGCACCGGCGGACCTTTCGGCGCGGAGGGACCGATCATCGCGACCGGAGGCGCGCTCGGGTCCCTCATCGGGCAGCTCGTCCCGACGACCGCGGTCGAAAGGAAGATCCTCCTCGCTTCCGGAGCGGCGGCGGGGATGGCGGCGACCTTCGGAAGCCCCGTCTCCGCCGTCCTTCTCGCCGTCGAGCTCCTGCTCTTCGAGTTCCGCGCCCGTTCGCTCGTTCCCGTGGCGCTGGCTTCCGCGGCGGCGACGGGCATGCGGTTCGTCCTCGTCGGATCGGCGCCCGTCTTCCCCATGCCGACGCTCTCGACGCCGAGCGGCGGCGCCCTCGCGCTCTACGTCGCGCTCGGAGCGATCGTCGGCCTCGCGGCGGTCGGCGTCACGCGGGCCGTCTACGCGGTCGAGGACGCCTTCGAGAAGCTGCCGATCCACTGGATGTGGTGGCCGGCGCTCGGCGCGGTCGCCGTCGGCGTGATCGGCTGGTTCCGGGGCGACACGATGGGGGTCGGCTACGTCAACATCGAGAACATCGTCTCCGCGAAGCTCACGCTCTCGGCGCTCGCCGCGCTCGGGATCCTGAAGTTCCTCTCCTGGGCGATCTCGCTCGGGAGCGGCACGTCGGGCGGCACGCTCGCTCCCCTGTTCACGATCGGCGGCGCGCTCGGCGCGCTCCTCGGAGCGGGCCTCGCGGTCGCGTTTCCCCGGGCGGGAATCGACGTCCGCATCGCCGCGCTCGTCGGGATGGCGGCGATCTTCGCCGGGGCCTCCCGCGCCCTGCTGACCTCGGTCGTCTTCGCCTTCGAGACGACGCTCCAGCCCCTCGGCCTGCTGCCGCTCCTCGGCGGATGCACCGCCGCGTTCCTCGTGTCGTCGCTCCTCATGCGCGAGAGCATCATGACCGAGAAGATCTCGCGGCGCGGCGTGCGGGTCCCCGCCGACTACGAGGCGGACTTCCTCGGGCAGGTCCTCGTGCGCGACGCCTGCTCGCGGGAGGTCGTCACCCTCGCCGCGGAGCAGACGCTCGATTCGGCGCGCCAATGGATCGCGGCCGGAGTGCCCGGAAGCGCGCACCAAGGCTTCCCGATCGTCGACGCGGCCGGAACGCTCCGCGGCGTCCTCACGCGCCGGAACCTCCTCGATCCGGCGGCCGACGGCGCGCGTCCTCTGGGCGGGCTGCTCGGCCGGGCTCCCGCGGCCGTCTTCGAGGACTCTTCCCTCCGGGAGGCGGCCGACCACATGGTCCGCGAGGACGTCGGGCGGCTCCCGGTGATCGACCGCTCCGGTGCTCTCGTCGGCATCATCACGCGCGGCGACCTCCTCGCCGCTCACCGCGAGCGGCTCGCGGCCGCGCACGAGCCGGAAGCGGGGATCTGGCGGGAGCGGGCCTAGTCGTACAATTTCGCCCGTGACGTTCCGGGTTCCCGTCGCGGCCGCGCTCCTCGCCGCGGCCGCCTGCGCGGTTCCTCCGGCTCTCCCCACGATCTCCGAATACACCGGCGGCGCGTCCTCGGTCGCCGCCGACGTCGACGCGCTCTTCCGCACCGGGCGCGCGGCGGCCCCGCTCGCCGGGGCCCCCGCCGCGCCGATTCGCGCGGCCGCCGAGAGCTGGCGGGAGCAGGCCGCGGAAGGCGCGACGGTCGAGACGACGATCGTCGGCTTCCCGCGCCGCCCCGAACGCTCCGCCCGGATGCGCGTCCGAGTCGTCCTCTCCGGACTCCGCCGCGGAGATCCCGCGGCGCGGGTCTTCGCGGACGAACGGTTCGCGCTCGACCTCGAGCGGGGCGAGAGCGGTTGGGCGGTCGCCGGCTGCCGCGCCGAGGGCGAGTCCGCCGTGCGGAGCGCCCGGCCGCACCTCGAGGAGGTCTCGCGCGCGTGGGGAGTCGCCGCGACCCACGAGGCGTGCGACCCGGCGGAGAAGACGAATTACTGCATCCCCGCCACGCATCACCATCCCGGCATCGTGCTCGCGGATTTCGACGGCGACGGCGCCCTCGACATCCTTCTGCCCAGCCTGCATCCGCGCCTGCTCCTCAACGACGGCCGCGGGCGGTTCCGCGACGCGACGGCGGGATCGGGGCTCGACCGGCTTCCCCCGGGGGAGGCGGCGGGCGGGATCGCCGCCGACCTCGACGGGGACGGCCGACCGGAGATCTTCCTCACCTACGCCTACTCCGCGTGCCGGCTCCTCCACAACGAGGGAGGAGGGAAATTCCGGGACGTCACGGCGGAATCGGGGCTGGCCGGTCTCTCGGGAACGTACACCTCGGCCGTCTTCTTCGACGCCGACGGCGACGGCCGGCTCGATCTCTTCGTCGCCGCCTACGGGGACGCACGGACGACCGGGCCCGCGTACTCCGGGAAGAACGGGCCCGGCAGCCGGTTCTTCCGGCAGGTCCCGCGCGGCGGAAAGCCGTTCTTCGTCGACGAAACGGAGAGCGCCGGCTTCACGGATCGCGGCTGGGCGTTCGCGGCCTCGGCGTGCGATTACGACGGCGACGGCGACGACGACCTCTACGTCGCCAACGACTTCGGGAAGAACTGCCTCTACGAGAACGTGTCGACGCCGGGAACGCCCCGGTTCCGCGAGGTCGCCGCGAAGGCGGGCGTCCTCGACGACGGCTACGGCATGGGAGTGACGTGGGGCGACTACGACAACGACGGGCGTTTCGACCTCCACGTCGCGGATTTCTCCTCTCCGTACCGGTGGCTCATCCGCTCGCCGAAGCTGCCGATGCCGCCGCTCCCGGCCGTCGTCCAGGCGGTCGCCCGGCCGATCGTCGTCCCGATGCTGCTCCGCCGCTGCCAGGGGGACGGCCTCTACCGCAATCGCGGAGACGGCACGTTCGAGCGGACGTCGGAATCCGCGGGGGTCGCCGAGGGGGGCTGGGCCTGGGGAACGGAGCTCGTCGACCTCGACGGCGACGGGCGGGAGGATCTCCTCGTCGTCAACGGCATGTGGGAGGCGGCGCCGGACGGGCGGAGCGACGAAGTGAAGTTCTGGAACGAGATGTCCGCCGAAGGCGTCGCGTTCCACGACGGCTACTGGGGAGGGATCGACTTCGGGAAGGACGGGATGGCTTCGCACTCGCGCAAGCATCTCTACCGGAACCTCGGCGGCGGGCGGTTCGAGGACGACGCGTGGCTCGAAGGATTCGACACGCGGGCCGACACGCGGGGGCTCGCCTTCGGCGACCTCGACGGCGACGGCGCGCCCGACATCGCGCTCTCGACCTTCCGCGGTCCGGTCCTCGTCTACCGGAACGGCTGGACGACGCCGCGGCGGCTGACGCTGCGGCTCGTCGGGAAATCGCCCGGAAACCGCGACGCGATCGGCGCGGTCGTTCGACTGAGCTCGGGCGGGATGGCGCAGATCCGCGAAGTCCGCGCGGGCTCGTCCTATCTGTCGTGCTCCGCGAAGGAGCTCTATTTCGGGCTCGGGACCGCCGCCGCCGCCGAAACGATCGAAGTCCGCTGGCCCGACGGGAGCCGCGAGGTGCGCCGCAACGTCGCCCCGGGCCTCCTCGTCTGGAAGGAAGGCGCGCCTTGAAGCGGGGCATCGCGCTCGTCCTCCTGCTCGCCGCGGCGCCGGCGCCGGCCGCTCCCGGGAAACAGCGCTCGTTCCGTCTCCGGCTGCGCGACCGGAGCGTGCGGGTCGTCGTCCCCGCCGTCTTCGAGCCCCTCCTGCCCGGGTCCGTCTACCCCAACCGCCGCAAGCCCGCGCCCCCGCGTCCGCTGCCGCTCGTCGTCGTCGATCGCACTCTCGCGAAGGCCGCCGGGCAGGATCTCCTGGACCGCGGCTGCATCGTGGCGGAGCTCGCGCCCTTCGATCGGGCGGGCATCGACGGGCTCCTGGCCGAGCTCCCGCGGCACGTCGACACGGCGATCGCGGAAGTCACCGTCCTCTCCGCGCGCGCCGGCGACGTGCTGTCCGACCCGAGGATCCGGGCGGCGGCGCTCTTCGATCCTCCGGACTTCCGGCCGGAGGCCGGAGCCGCGTGCGTTCCCGTCGAGCTCTTCCGCCGCACCGTCCGGGACGAACTGCCCGACCTCCCCGCGACCCGGGACTGCGTGCGCGAAAAGTGGTATCGGACGTCCGCGGGCTTTCCCCCGGAAGCCTTCCGCGACGCCGCCGAATGGCTCGCGGCCGGACCGAACCGCCGCGACTGACCCGCGCGCGCCCCGGGGTAAGATTCCTCCGATGTCCGGCGCCCCTCCGACTCCGGCCCCCAAAGGCGTCCTCCTCCCCTGGCAACGGCGGCTCTACCGGATCCTCCTCGTCCCCCTGGGCCTGATGGCGGCGGACTCGATCTACCTCCTGTCGTTCACGAAATACTCCTCGTTCTTCATGGCCATGCTCCTGCTCCATCTCGCGCTGGGGCTGCTTCTTTCGATCCCGTTCTTCGCGTTCGCCCTGACGCACGCGAAGCGGATGATCCGGATGCGGAACCTCCGGGCGAAGTACGCGGGCCTCGCGATCGCGACCCTCGCCGTGATCGTCACGACGACCGGGCTCCTGATGACGTTCAAGGGCGCGACGATCCGGAATCGGCCGATCTACCTGGCGCACGTCCTCGCCACACCCGCCGCCCTGATCGCGTTCATCCTCCACCGCCGCGCCCACACCCACCAGATGGCGTTCCGGAAGGTCGCGGCGTGGGGAGGCGCCGTCGCGGGCTTCCTGGCCGTGATGGCCGTGCTCCACCTGACGGAGAAGCCTCCCCGGCGCGTCGTCAACCGCAACGGCGACACCCAGTACTTCCTCTCCTCGGCGGAAACCTTCGACCAGGGGCTCCTCGACCCCGTGAAGCTGTCGGCGAACTCCTACTGCCAGGAATGTCATCCCGGGAGCTACGCGCGCTGGGCGAAGTCGGCCCATCACTTCAGCTCGTTCAACAACCCTTTCTACCGCCGGTCGGTCGAGTTGATGGCCGATACGGCCGGCCGGGAGAAGACGAAATGGTGCGCCGGATGCCACGACCCGGTCGTGCTCTTCTCCGGCAAGATGGGAAAGGCGACGCTCCACCGGTTCACGTACGACGACTTCGAGGCGCAGCAGGGCCTGACCTGCATGTCCTGCCACTCGATCGCGCAGATCAAGGACGTCTCCGGGAACGGGTCCTACGTCATCGAGGAATCGAAGCAGTACCCGTTCGCCTTCTCGAGGAATCCCTATCTGCACGAGGTGAACAAGCTCCTCATCCGCATGGAGCCGTCTCTCCACCGGCAGACGTTCCTGAAGCCGTTCATGCGCCAGCCGGAGTTCTGCTCGACCTGCCACAAGGTCGCGCTCCTGCCCCCCATGAACGACTACAAGTGGATGCGCGGCCAGGACCACTACGATTCGTGGCAGGACTCGGGGGTCTCGGGATTCGCCGTCCGGTCCTTCTACGATCCCCCGGCGCCGAAGGCCTGCCGCGACTGCCATCTTCCGCCCTACCCGTCGGACGAGTTCGGGAGCCGGGGCGGATTCGTGCACGACCACGCGTTTCCGGCGGCGAACACCGCGCTTCCCGCCGTGCGCGGCGACCGCGAGATGGAGCAGCTGACGGAGAAGTTCCTGAAGGGGTCGCTCACGGCCGACGTGTTCGCGATCCGCCGCGGCGACCGCGTCCTCCCGATCGGCCCGGAGCGGCCGCGCCTCGTCCCCGGGGAGACGGTCGAGGTCGAAGTGGTCGTTCGCACGCGCAAGCTCGGCCACCAGTACACCAACGGGACCGCGGACTCGAACGAGACGTGGGTCGCCTTCTCGGCCGGCGGCGCGAAGGGCCCGATCGTCGAGAGCGGCACGCTCGGCGCCGACGGAAG